>CAYLYF010000038.1:0-31764 GCA_964387595.1 uncultured Thermodesulfobacteriota bacterium
CATAGTCTAATCGTTATAACTTAGATCTTATAGGAGAAACCCATGGCAACTCTCGATATAATGGAAAAAATAGAAGCCTTTAAAGGACTTGATAAAGATCAGCTAAAGCTGGTTCAGGAATACTGTAAAAGACGGGATTTTAAAAAAGACGAAAAACTCTTTACCGAAGGTGATGACGCAATAGAACTCTGGATCATGATTGACGGAGAGATAGACATGCGGTTTGACCTGCCCGGACGCCCCACTTCAAAATCAAACACGATAGCGACCATAACAAAATTTCAGGCTTTTGGATGGTCATGTTTTGTTCTTCCATATAAATACAGGCTTTCCGCATATTGCTCAAGCAGGACCTGTAAAACAATTAAGATTAAAAAGGACCGGTTTGAAAAACTTTTTAAAAAAGACACCGAAATCGGCTACACCTTCATGTCATATCTGGTTAATGTGGTCGGTGTAAGGTTCCATCAGTTTCAGGACGAAGTTGCCAAACGCAGGGGAGAAGATATTATTAGCGGCTGGTAATATCTCCTGAATCCGGAATGATTAACATTACATAAGAGTGGCTTCCTGAGCCATCTCCCAGAAATCTGAGGGAAGAATTCCCATCAAAAGCACACCGGAAGCAGCGATGAGAAGCGCCACAACAATTGCCGGGGACGGGGTGGGGAATGATATTTCTTTATCGGCCTCTTTAAAATACATAACGACAAAGACCCTGAGATAATAGTTTAAGGATATCACGCTATTAACCACCCCGATAATTGCCAGCCATATAAATCCCGATTTAATCGCTGCTGTAAAAATATATAATTTTCCCATAAAACCGACTGTAGGCGGAATACCGGCCATTGAAAACATAAAGATAGACATGGATATACCCAAAAGTGGATATTTAAAACCCAGTCCTGCAAAATCATTGATCTGAGTATATTCTTTCTCTTTTTTACCGAGAAGTGCAATTACACCAAAAGCGCCCAGGTTCATAAAAGCATATCCTAAAAGGTAAAAGAGAATTCCAGCAAACGCCAGTTGGGTTCCTGCAACAAAACCAATAAGAAGATATCCAGCATGTGCAATACTCGAATAGGCCAGCATTCTTTTAATATTTTTTTGCGTAAGCGCCATAATATTTCCAACCAGCATTGTCAAGGCTGCGATGATCCACATGATGGTAGTCCAGTCAGGCTGAAGCGGACCCAGTGCAATGAAGAAAACACGCATCATGGCAGCTATAGATGCGGTTTTGACACCGGTTGCCATAAAGGCTGTTATCGGGGTCGGTGCACCCTCATAGACATCGGGTGTCCACATATGAAAAGGGACCATGGCGATCTTGAAACCAAAACCAACGGTCATCATCGCTATTCCGCACATCAAAAAGGGAGTATGCATTATTTTGGGGTTGGCTTTTAATACAGCGCCTATTTTTACAATATCCATAGTTCCGGTAGCACCATAAATAAGAGCAAAACCATATAAAAGAAAGCCCGTCGCAAATGCACCCAGGAGAAAATATTTCAGAGCAGACTCGATTGATTTATCATTTTCCTTTCTGAAACCGGCCAGTGCATAAATAGCGATTGACATTATTTCAATGGCAAGAAACACCATTATAAGATTTCCTGAAGAGCCCATCAAAATCATTCCCAGAGATGCAAACATCAGCAGGGAATAATATTCTCCGCAATTGATGGTTGAGACAATTTTTTGATAGTTGATGGATATAAGTATGGTAAGCAGTGTTATAATACAGACAATAATTGAAATAAATGACGAGAAACCGTCATGAAGAAACATTCCGTTATACGCGGACACCGAAATTGGCATCAGCTTAAAAACACTTATAAGTGTACAAAAAACTCCAAATAGCGCGATATATCCAAGGTGTGATTTCTTTTCCCGAGGTGAAAAGACATCGATCAGAAGTACGGTCAAAGCCGTGACCGTAATAATGATTATGGGTAAGAGTATTTTTATATTAAGTGCCGGGGCTACAAATTCCAGCATCAATTATTCTCCTTTGTTTTTTATCTCTTTTTGAAAAGAGTTTTTTATTTGTTTTTTCATAAATGTTTCAGGTCCTTGAGAAGATAAATCTTTTTGCATTATTACATAGCTCTCATAACGGCTGTTATAATGATCCAAAAAATGCTCAACGCTTACATCCATCTTTCGCAGGAACAGTCCGGGAAAGAAACCCATAATAAAAACAAGAGCTGCAAGCGGAAGTAAAGTAATAATCTCCCGCATGTTTAAATCCTTAAGATTCTGGTTCTCCGGTTTATCTAAAGAGCAGAACATTACACGCTGATACATCCAGAGCATATACATTGCGCCCAGGATCGCACCCGCGACGGCAATGACAGCAAAAACCGGATAAGACCGGAATGCACCTATCAGGATCATGATCTCACCGACAAATCCATTTGTCCCCGGAACTGCGATAGATGAAAGTGTTGCGATCATAAAAAAGGTGGCAAAAACAGGCATGACTTTGGCGATACCGCCAAAGTCCGAGATTTGTCTTGTATGCCGGCGTTCATAGAGCATGCCAACGATAAGGAACAGGGCGCCGGTGCTGATACCATGGTTAAGCATCTGATAAAGACCGCCTTCTATGCCCTGCATGTTCAATGCAAAGATACCGAGCATGACATATCCGAGATGACTGACGCTGGAATAAGCCACCAGTTTTTTTATGTCAGTCTGAACCATCGCAACCATTGCGCCGTAGATAATGCCTATAACGGATAGCGTCGCTATTATGGGAACATACTGATGGGTTGCATAGGGAAAAAGCGGCATCGCGAAACGGAGGAATCCGTAGGTCCCCATTTTAAGAAGTACACCGGCAAGGATAACGCTTCCTGCGGTGGGGGCTTCAACATGTGCATCCGGGAGCCAGGTATGAAGGGGAAACATAGGAACTTTAATCGCAAACGAAAGAAAAAAAGCACTGCACAGCCAGAACTGAATAGAAATAGGTATGTTTAGTGTATATAACTCAAGAAGATTAAATGTGTAAATACCGTTTATTTTATGATTGTAATAAAACAGAAATATAATCGCAAGGAGCATAAAAACACTTCCTGCTGCAGTATATATGAAAAACTTAACAGCCGCATATATCCTTCTGGGGCCTCCCCAGACACCGATCAGCATGTACATGGGAATCAGCATCAGTTCCCAGAAGATATAAAAAAGTATCAGGTCAAGAGACACAAGTGCTCCGAGCATAGCCGTTTCGAGGACTAAAAGACAAACCATGTACTCTTTTACATATTTCTGAATATAGCTCCATGAACTGAGTATGCATATTGGTGTGAGAAATGTTGTGAGCATGATAATCCACAGGCTTATCCCGTCAATTCCCATAAAATAGCTCATACCGATAGACTCGACCCAGGGGACATGCTCAACAAACTGCATCTGAGGGGTTCCGGAATTAAAATATGCCAGCAGGGGTAAGGAGATCATAAATTCAATTACAGAAAAAACAAGTGCGGTCACGCGCAGAAGTTCTTTTCTGTCTTTATCAAGCATCATCAGAATGAGCGAACAGAAAACAGGAAAAAAAGTTATGAGGCTGATAATCGGAAAATTCAACTGATTCATCTATAGGTCTCCAATGTCATATTACAGATCTACGTGAAAATAATAGTAAAACATCAGTAACAGCGTTCCAAAAATAACAGAAATTGCATAGCTCTGTAACTGGCCTGTTTGAACGTGGCGAAGCACAGTGCTGCTCCAGAGCACAATACGTGCAATGCCATTGACCATACCGTCAATAATCGGGACATCAATGCCTTTCCAGAAAAAATTACTGAGGACATGAAAAGGCCTCACAAACAGAAAAGCATACAGTTCATCTACATACCACTTGTTAAAGACCACCTTATGTAAAGTACAGAATCTTGAGGCGAGCTTTTCCGGCCAGTCTTTTTTCTTAATATACATCATATAAGCAATAGAAATCCCGGCAAGAGCAATAGTAATTGAAAGAAGCATAAGACCGTATTCAAGTGAAAGAGAATGATGCGCGGTGGCATGGGAGGCTTGATGTGCGATTTCATGACCTGCTTTCTGAAGTATCTTATCCGGCCCAAGCCCTATGACAGGGTCAAGAAAATGATGTGCTTTTTCCTCACCGAATATTGCAATATATTTCAGAGCGTGGGGAACATTTAAGAACCCTCCAATAATAGAAAGACATGCTAAGACCATAAGCGGCACCGTCATGGTCCTTGGTGATTCATGGATGTGGTGTTTAACCTCATCTGATGCACGGCAATTGTTAAAGAAGGTCATAAACATTAGCCTCGACATGTAAAAGGCGGTCATGCCGGCTGCAACAGCACCGATAATCCAGAGCAGTATGTTCCCGCTGGCAAATGTTTTCCAGAGAATTTCGTCTTTGCTGAAAAATCCGGCAAAAGGCGGAATACCGGCAATAGCAATTGTGCCTATGGCCATTGTCCAGAAGGTAATGGGCGTTTTGTTTCGAAGACCTCCCATGAAGCGCATGTCCTGCTCACCGCTCATAGCGTGAATTACGCTTCCTGCACACATAAATAGAAGTGCCTTGAAAAAAGAATGGGTCAGGACATGAAAGATCCCTGCTGTAAAGGCGCCTACACCAAGAGCCAGAAACATGTAACCCAGCTGACTTACGGTGGAATAGGCAAGGACTTTTTTAATGTCATTTTGGACAAGACCTATGGAGGCCGCAAGAAGTGCGGTTAAAGCACCGGTCCAGGCAATAACACACAGTGCCGTCGGTGAAAGCGAAAACAGGATGTTTGAGCGAACCACCATATAGATTCCAGAAGTCACCATGGTTGCTGCATGGATGAGTGCGCTTACCGGTGTTGGACCTGCCATGGCATCCGGTAACCAGATATATAAGGGTATTTGTGCTGATTTTGCGGTGCAGCCGGCAAAGAAAAGAAGACAGATCACAGTAATCATTTCCGGCGACAAAAGATGAACGTTTGGAAATATCTGCGAAAACCTGAAAGACCAGATGCCGTGTTCGCCGAGTCCGCAAAAGAGCATAAGCATTGCTATAATAAAACAGAAATCACCCACCCGGTTTGTAATAAATGCTTTTTTACCTGCAATCGCATTTTCTTCCTTGCTAAACCAGAATCCGATCAGAAGATAGGAACACAGCCCTACACCTTCCCACCCGAGAAACATCAAGAGGAAATTGTTGGCGAGAACAAGATTGATCATTGAAAACATAAAGAGGTTCAGATATGTGAAATAGCGGTAATAACGCCCCTCATCGTGTGCCATATATCCAATTGAATAGATGTGTATTAAAAATCCGACTCCAGTTACGAACAGACACATGAATATTGAAAGCGGATCAGCCTGATATGCTATAGATGTCTGCAAAACTCCCGAACTGATCCAGTTAAACAGGGTATATTCATAAAGACGATCTTCGGGTGCAAAACCCAGCAGCTGTATAAAGATGATAAAAGTGATCACAAAGGAAAGAAAAACGGTTCCGCACGCGACCCAGTGAATAATGTTCTTGTTGATCTTTTCAATATAACGCCCAAAGAGTCCATTGATCAGGACCCCGATTAAGGGGAGCGCTGGAATTAACCATATTTTGTCAAGCATAAAAAATCCTTTACCACTTCATAATATTGAATTTATCCAGATCAATGGATCCTGTTTTTCTGTACATCAGTATAAAGATCGCAAGGCCTATTGCTGCTTCTACAGCAGCAACTGTCATAATAAACATAATCATAAACGTTCCGTCAAAAGTACGGGTTGCACGGCCGAAAACAATAAAAAGCAGGCTTGAAGAACAAAGCATTATTTCTATACACATAAAGACGACTATAGCATTTCTGCGGGTAATCGCTCCTGCGGCACCAATAATGAACATAATGGCCGAGAGAAAAAGGTAGAGATTGATATCCTGCATTTCTGCCATGGTAATAACCTGATATTTTTCGTTAACGTTATTTTTTTGCCAGCATAACAGATCCGACAACACCTACAGTCAAAAGAATAGATGTGATCTCAAATGGAAGCAGGAAGTCAGAAAAAAGATAATTCGAAAGAACAGCCATATGTCCGAACTTTTCAACGATCTGCTCCGTAAACGGGCCGGATGCTGTCAGCATGCTGTGATTAACACCAAAGACCACCATAGGTAAAAGCAAGAGGAAAATGAATCCTAAAAGGGCGATTCCCGCTAGTTTAAGAGGCTGCACAGGGATACGGTCGCTTAATTCCTCACGAATGTTTAGCATCATAATGGCATAGAGAATAAACATCATGATGGCCCCCGCATATACGATAAGCTGCAGCATTGCAATAAATTCAGCATGAAGCAGGATATAGATGCCGGCTATGAAAAAGAAAAATGAGACCATCCACAGCGCACTGTGAACAGTATTTTTTGAGAAAATAACCATAAGCGAACCGGTAATCGCCAAAGAACCTAATATGATCAGGAGGACAGTTTCCATTATTTCTCCAATTTATTAATAAAAAACAACCTGCTACTTCCCTTTAAAAATAAACTCTTCAGGGGTTTTTAGTTTTGAAATATCAAATATAAAATCACTTCGATTATAATCCACATAATCATAAACTCCGGTAAGCTCAATCGCATCCATAGGACAGGCTTCAGCGCAGAAACCACAGAAAATACACCGGATCTCATCAATTATAAATTCTTTTGGATAGCGCTCTCCTCCCTCTTCTTCATAAGGACATACCTTGATCGCATCAGAAGGACATATAGCGGCACAAAGACCGCAGGCAACACACTTTAATTTACCTTTATCATCCGTTTTGAGACGGTGCAGTCCTCTCCATCGTTTACTGACTTCTCTTTTTTTTGTCGGGTATTCAATGGTAATGGGTTTTGTGAAAAGCTGTTTAAGCGTATAAAACAATCCTTTAAGAAGAGGGAGTATGTATTTCCCCTTTTCAGGCCTGTTTAGACTTACATTAATCGTATAATCGTATTTCATAGTATGATTGTTGATTTAATTAAATGTTAGTAACCAAAGTCCTGTAAACAAAATATTAACAAGTGAAACAGGAAAAAGTATCTTCCAGCCGAACTGCATAACTTCATCATATCTAAGCCTGGGGAAAGTAGCGCGTTCCCAGATGAAAATAAAAATTATTAAAAAAGTTTTAATTGAAAAATAGAATAAACCGGAAAGGCCGGCACCTATAAAAGGAATTTCCGGGCCCTGCCAGCCGCCCAGAAAAAGAGTTGTTGTGATTGCGGCAAAAATAAACATGTGCATGTATTCTGCAATAAAAAAAAGAGCAAATTTAAGGCTGCTGTACTCAACGTTATAACCGCAGGCAAGCTCAGCCTCTGCTTCAGCCATATCAAAAGGAGTTCGGTTAAGCTCTGCTAGACCGCAGATAACACTAAGAATAAAAGCAATAAAAGTAAAAGGGCACTTAACAACATTCCATAAGCCTGCCTGGCTTTGAACAATTTCTACTAGACTGGACGTGCCGGAAACCATTATGATGGGTATCACTGATAAGACTAACGGCAGTTCGTAACTGATCATCTGTGCAGAGGACCGCAGACCGCCGATAACACCGTATTTATTTCCCGAGGACCAGCCTCCAAGCATGCAGCCGTATGCACCAATAGTTGAAATACCCAGCACAAAAAGGATCCCGATATCTATATCTGCCAAACATAGAGTAAACTCTCTTTCGATTATTGGGATATATATCGGAGGTCCGAAAGGTATTACAGAGAGCAGCAGTATTGCAGCGGAAAGACTGATCATCGGAGCCATGAGGAACACGGGTGTGTCAGCATTCTCCGGGATCACGTCCTCCTTAAAAAGTGATTTTATTCCGTCAGCTATCGGCTGAAGTAGTCCATGAAAGCCTACACGCATGGGACCATGTCTCAGCTGTATATGACCGAGCAACTTTCTCTCAAACCAGGTAGAATAAGCAACAATGAGGAACGTTATCCCTATTATCACAAGGGCTTTTATGATTGTAATTAAAAGAAATTCAATCATCCGGCTATGCTCCTTAATTAAGCTTTTTCAAGCTTGACCGCACATACTTTATATTCAGGTATCTTTGCCACCGGGTCCAATGCGCTGTTTGTCAAACGATTAACAGCTTTCTCATGGAAATGAAAAGGGACAAAAATAACACCTTTACCCGGACGTCTGCTTACCTGTGCTTTTGCCGTAATTGTTCCTCTCCGGGAGGAAATTGTAACAGCATCACCATCTGTAAGTGTATATGACTGTGCATCATCAGGATGAATCTCAACAAGAAGTTCAGGATAGAGCTGATTTAAACCTTTTCCCTTGCGGGTCATGGTTCCTGTATGAAAATGTTCAAGTACCCTGCCTGTTGTCATAAAAAAAGGATAATCTCTGTCCGGGATTTCTGCAGGAGGTCTATGGTCGATCGCAGAAAAAATACCGCGTCCGATGGAAAATTCACCCACATGAAGGATCGGAGTACCCGGGTGGTCTTTAGCAGGGCAGGGCCATGCGATCTCATCCTTTTCAATGCGGCTGTAAGTGATACCTGCATAACTTGGTGTAACACTGCGGATCTCTTCAAAGATTGAGAAAGCATCAGCATATTCCATTTTATAGCCCATCTTTCCCGCAAGCTCTGAGATAATAAGCCGGTCCTCTTTTGCCTCACCCGGAGGGTCAACAGCCTTTCTTATGCGCTGGACCTTCCTTTCAGAGTTGGTAAATGTTCCGTCTTTTTCAGCAAACGATACAGCAGGAAACACCACATCAGCATGCTTAGCAGTCTCTGTAAGAAAGATATCCTGCACTACAAAAAACTCAAGGGCGTCAATACATTTTTCAATATGGTTAAGGTCCGGGTCGCTGACCATGGGATTTTCGCCCATTACATAGATAGCACGGACACTTTCTGATTCTGCAGCTGAAAACATTTCTGTGAGTGTTAACCCCGGCTTTGAAGAAAGAAAATTTACGTTCCACGCATTCATGAATTTATTAACAGTATCTTCATTGATGACTTTCTGATAGCCGGTAAAAACGTTTGGAAGAGCTCCCAGATCACACGCACCCTGAACATTATTCTGTCCGCGAAGCGGATTTACACCGCCGCCCGCAACGCCCACATTGCCGCAGAGCATGGAAAGGTTAGCCAGTGATTTGACATTATCCGTACCGGTAGTATGCTGGGTGATTCCCATGGCATAGAGAATTGATGCGGGGTTTGCCATACCATAGATACGTGCAGCGTCACAAAGATCATTTTCAGGGATACCGGTAATTCCAGAAACATATTTTGGGTTATATTTTTCGATACATTTTTTATAGTCCTCGAAACCTGTTGTGCGTGATTCAATATATTTACGGTCATGGAGATTTTCCTTTAAAATCACATGCATCATTCCGTTGATCCAGGCAATATCTGTTCCGAGGTTTGGACGAAGCCATATATTTGCAAAATCAACAAGATCAATGCGACGAGGGTCGATCACAATAAGTTTTGTATCATGTTTTAATATCGCTTCCTTAATATAGTTTGCAAAAATCGGGTGGTTCTCGCTTGTGTTAGTGCCTGTTATGAGAATCACTTCTGATTTAAGAACATCCTTTATGGGATTTGTCATGGCTCCGCTGCCAAATGTTGCGGCAAGACCTGCCACAGTTGAAGAGTGTCAGAGACGTGCACAGTGATCGACATTGTTTGTTCCAATCACTGCACGCATAAATTTTTGAAAAAGATAATTTTCTTCGTTAGTACACCGGGCGGATGAAAGACCCGCAATGGCATCCGGACCGGACTCATCTTTTATTTTTGACAAGCGGGCGGCGACCAGGGACAGGGCTTCATCCCAGGTTGCTTCTTTAAATTCTCCATTTTCTTTTATCAGTGGTTTTTTAAGCCGTTCATCAGAGCTTATAAACTCATAACCAAAACGTCCTTTAACACAAAGACTGCCCCGATTTACCCCGGCTTGCTGACGGGTCGTTATGCCAACAACCCTGTTATTCATTACATTCAGTTCAAGTTGACAGCCGCATCCGCAATACGCGCAGGTCGTTTTTACGCGTTTCACCATCCAGGGGCGTGTTTTATAACGGCTGAGATTTTCTGTGAGCGCGCCGGTAGGACATACCATTAGGCACTCTCCGCAAGATTCACATTTATCGTTATTGACCGGAGAGATCTGAGACAAGTATCCGCTACCCACAACATCAATCGCGCTGAGACCTTTTATTTCACGGCAGGCGCTTACACACCTGAGACACATAATGCAGCGCTGAGGCCAGTAGCGTATAAGTGGTGTGGTATAATCGGTATCTCGCAATAATCCATTCGTTTGATACCCTGATGTTTCTATACCAAATTCATAAGCAAGGTCCTGCAGCAGACATTCTCCGGCTTTATCGCAGATAGGACAATCAAGAGGATGATTAACCAGAATCAGTTTTAATGTTTCCTGCCGGATACGAAACAGACGATCTGAATCCGTCGTTACGATTATATCGTTAATAACCGGAGTGGTGCATGAAGCCACAGGCTGTGTATAACCGTTGATATCAACCACACACATTCTGCATGAGCCAATAGGGTTCAATCTTTCATGAAAACACAGAGTCGGTATCCGTATACCGACTTTGTGTGCTGCTTTAAGTATTGTTGTTCCTTCAGGTACCGTGACCTGTTTATTGTCAATTGTAAGAGTTACCATTTTGATATCTTGTCTCTATTTATATGTAATTAATCATTAGACAGCTAATGTGGCAACGCGATAGCATCTGAGACAGCGGTCTGCTTCTGCCATTGCCTGCACAAGTGAAAAACCCTTTTCAACTTCGTCAAAATTCGTTTTTCTTGATTCAGGAGACAGCATTTCAAGTTCATATCGTTCTCTACCACCGGGAATCCCAATGTATTCATTCGGATCATAAAGTTTAACGGATGAAAAAAACTTATTAAACATATCATTTTCAACCGGCCCAAGGGTAATTCCGTTTATTAATTTATCTATATTAACTGCTGCACTATATCCGCTTGCACATGCAGTAATGAGGGCCGTTGGACCGGTTTCACAGTCACCGGCAGAAAATATCTTCGGACAACTTGTCTGTTTAGTGATTTCATCCACACTGATGGTACTCCATCTTGTTGTACTGATACAGTCCATACCTTCAAGCAGGGACAAGTCAATGGATTGACCAATCGCAGGTACGACGATGTCACAATCTATAATAAACTCTGAATTCTTAATAGGAACAGGCCGGCGGCGTCCGCTTTCATCAGGTTCAGCAAGTTCCATTTTAATACATTCAACACCCGTAACTTTTCCGTTTTCCGCAATAATTTTTGTGGGATTGGTAAGATAATGAAAGATAACATTTTCTTCTTCAGCATCTCTGATTTCCTCATGGTCAGCAGGCATCTCGTTTTTCGTCCTGCGGTAAACCAGATTTACATCAGATTTGTTGATACGAAAGGAACATCTGACACAGTCAATCGCAACATTACCACCGCCAACAACCACAACTTTTTTTCCTTCAGGATATGGATCTATCCCTGAGTTGATATCAAGAAGATATTTAACACCGGGAATATAACCCCGGTAATTCTGGTCTTCTCCCTTTACACGCATTGAAGTTCCAAGATGTGCGCCAATAGCGATCAGCACAGCATCGTAATCATTTTCCAGCTTGCTAAGGAGTATATCTTTACCAACCATGGTATTATAATGTACAGTGATACCTAGACTAAGCATTTGTTCAAATTCATTACGGATAATACTGCGGGGTAGGCGATAGTCCGGAATCCCAACCGCTAACATGCCTCCAGGTTCTGCCATCCGCTCATATATCGTTACCTGATGACCTTTTAATGATAGATTATAAGCACAGGTTATTCCCGCCGGGCCGGCTCCGACAATTGTCACACGTCCTTTTCTGGATGAAGGCTGCACTGAAAAGATCGGGGTTTTTCTCCGGGTAATCTCATGATCAGCAACAAAACGTTTCAGGTTTTTAATGGATATCGGACTATCTAAAATTGATCGGCGGCAGTTATCTTCACATGGCCGAATACAGACACGACCCAGAATACCCGGGATCGGCAGACAATTACGAATAATATTAATTGATTTTACAAATTCACCGTTTTTTATACACTCCACGTATGCAGGAATATCAAGATGAAACGGGCACGCATCCGTACACGGGGAAGACACTTTTGATTTATAAATACAGTCGGAAAAAACTCTTTTACTTTTTTGGATTACCCGGTTAAATTCCTTTTTAAAATATTTAAGGGCATGCAGAATCGGCAACGGACCGGTCTGACCAATACCGCATTTAGAGGAAACGGATATGGATTTTGCAAGATTTTCAAGATTAGCC
The DNA here is from genome assembly GCA_964387595.1 of uncultured Thermodesulfobacteriota bacterium. GTDB lineage: Bacteria > Desulfobacterota > WTBG01 > CAIYCZ01 > CAIRTM01 > JAHEEI01. The sequence continues at coordinate 12,411 of CAYLYF010000038.1, forward strand.
AGATCTTCAAAAGTTCCCTGTCCTTTGCATATTTTATTTAACAGGTCCAGCATAACTTTTGTTCCGGTTCTGCATGGAAAACACCTGCCACAGGATGCATTTTGAACAGCATTCATATGTTCACGGCAGAGATCAATAACATTGACTTCCGTGGAACGAAGCACAAGTCCGGACCAGCCGATGAAGGCCTTGATCTCCTCATGTTTATTAAAATACTCAGGCAGGGAAATGTTGTTTACCGGGGCAAATTCTTCTATGGGCTTGTCCCGATTATCAACTATCTCATTTCCCCAGGAACTGAAAAATATTACAGACATATAAAAACCTTTTGTATCACTTAAATTTAAAAAAAATCCTGAACATAAGCACAGAAAAACTATCTATCGATCTCTCCCAAAACAATATCTATACTACCAATTATTGATATGGCATCAGAGAGCATATGTCCCTCCAGTAAACGGGGGAGGGCACTGGTTAACATAAAACAGGGGGGCCTGATCTTCATGCGAAAGGGCTGTGCTGTACCGTCTCCCACAAGATAAAAACCGAGTTCGCCTTTTGACCCTTCTACAGAATGATAAACTTCTCCCACAGGCGCTTTTGCACCTTCACTCTGGATCTTAAATCTTCTAATTAATGCGCTGATATCTTCCGACACCTCGTTTATTTCCGGGTTTGAGACCCATGGGTTATCACTCTTGACAGGACCTTCAGGGAGATTTTCTATAGCCTGATCAATGATATGAAGGGACTGTTTAAATTCCTCCATTCTTACAAGATATCTATCATACACATCACCTTTGTCACCAATAGGAACAACAAAATCAAAATCATCATAACTGCAGTAAGGTAAAACTTTTCTAATATCATAACCAATTCCGGATCCTCTAAGGCTGGGGCCGGTCATACCATAATTTAGAGCCTCCTCGGCGGAGATCGTCCCAATCCCCATCGTTCTTTTTCTCCAGATAATATTGTCTGTTAACAATGAATTGTAACCGTCAACAGCTTTAGGAAACCATTTTACAAAATCGCGGACATATTTTATAAAATCAGGAGTGATGTCTTTTGCAAGACCCCCGAAACGTAAAAAAGAGGGTGTCAGGCGATAACCGGAAAGCTCCTCATTAATATTCATGATCATTTCACGGTCACGGAATGTATAAAAGATAAGCGTCATCGCTCCGATATCCAGAGCATGGCTGCCGAGCCATAGATGATGTCCCATGATACGGGCAAGCTCAGACATGATAACTCTAATGTATTGAGCCTTTTTGGGTACTTCAACCCCAATAAGCTTTTCAACGGTCATGCAGTATCCAAGGTTATTTAGAGAGGCAGCAGTATAGTCAAGCCTGTCAGTAAGCGGAATGATCTGATGATAATTCTTGTTTTCGGCAATTTTTTCTATACCTCTATGCAGATGCCCAATATGTGGCGTTGCCTTTACTATTGTTTCACCATCAAGTTCAAGAACCAGACGCAGAACACCGTGCGTTGCCGGATGGTGCGGTCCCATATTTAAGATGGTTGTTTTTGATTCAGCCATATTTAATAAACTTTAATAGAGTCAGGATTAAATTTTTCATTAAAGTCCGGACCCTGTAAGGGAAAATCTTTACGAAGAGGATGACCTTCAAAATTATCCCAGGTTAAAATTCTCCGCAAATCAGGATGATTGGAAAATTTAATTCCAAGTAAGTCATACACTTCACGTTCCGGCCAGTTGGCAGATTTCCAAAAAATTGTCATCGACGGTACAATATCAGAGATATCAACTTTAAGTTTAACAATTAAACGCATATTATATTCAAGAGAATATAATATATAAACAAGTTCAAAACGCGGTTTTATTGAAAATCGGTCAATGCCTGCCACATCAAGCAGCAGATCAAACTTAAAGTCTTCATTATATCTAAGGTGTTTCATGAAAGATATAAAGAGTTCTTTTTTAACATAGATCTGCAACTCATCACGGAACCAGATTTGATCTTCAATTAAACCGGGTAATGATTTATTGATTTTTTCAACAATCAATGCTGTGTCCATAATCATTTAAATCTAAATTAAGGGTTATTAAAAATTACTCATCGACATCCGGACGGCTATCCAGTTTTTCCGTTTTTATTTTTGCCTGAAGTTTCATTAATGCTGCGAGCAGTGCTTCCGGTCTGGGCGGACATCCGGGAATATACACATCAACAGGAATAATCTGATCAACCCCCTGGACAACTGAATAGCTTTTAAATATTCCTCCGGTTGAAGCACAGGCACCCATGGCAATGACCCACTTGGGCTCAGGGATCTGTTCATAGATGCGCTTTACCATAACCGACATTTTTTTTGTAAGCGTTCCAGATACGATCATAAGATCTGCCTGACGGGGAGAAGGCCGGTAAACTTCAGAACCGAATCTGGCAATATCATAAGATGCCAGGCTGGTCGCCATCATCTCAAGTGCACAGCATGCGAGTCCAAAAGTACATGGCCATATAGAATTACTTCTTCCCCAGTTCACAAAATCTGTTATATTCGTGACTAGAATATTCTCATGTTTTAAATAATTTTCTAATCCCATTCAAGGGCCCCTTTTTTCCAGACATATATATAGCAGATGAAAAGAATTAAAATAAAAATTGTCATTTCAATAAATCCAAAAAAACCCAAACTTTTAAAGTGAACAGCCCATGGATAGAGGAAAACACATTCAAGATCAAATACAAGAAATAAGAGAGCGACAACATAATATTTAATCGATGTTTTTAAATATTTAGCACCGTCAGTTTTGATGCCGCACTCATAAGGTTCTTTTTTTACCTTAAAATTTCTATGTGGGCCAAAAAGACTGGAGAGTATTATGATAATAGAGGATATTGCTATGGCGAATATAAACATTACTAATATAGGGACATAATTTTGAAGCATCGTATTCCCTTAAGATAGTATATTATAGTGTTTTTATCGTATTGCCCTATGCTTTATTGTAGAATATTATTATTTCAAACAACATATTTTAGCAATGTGTAATAGTCAAGAAAAATGTATATTTTAGCATCTCATATCCAGAAAATTTAATATATATTTAATTTTGCTGCTATTTGCCGTTATTATTCAAAAACACTTTTATTTTGGTTTGTGCATATGAAACTTATTGCTGATAATCTTCAAATTACACATCATAATATTAAAAAAGCCATTGATACATTTGATCCAGTTCCGATACAGTCACTGGTCAAAAAAGCTGAATCAAAAGGCGCTGAAGCGATCGATGTAAATTCCGGTCCATTGTCCCGTAACGGTGATAAAAAAATGGAATTTCTTGTTACTGCCATCCAGGATGTTTCTGATCTTCCTGTTTTGCTGGATACGGCAAATGCATCAGCAATCAGATCAGGTCTTCAGGCTAACTGTAAAACTGCTATTATTAACGGTTTTTCATTAGAGCCCAAAAAACTTAAATATATACTTCCCCTGGCGAAAGAGTTTAATGTCGATATTATCGGTTATCTTTTATATCCAAACGGCCATGTCCCTTTTGACAGTGTGAGCCGGCTGAATGTGGCTGTGGATCTTTATACTGCTTTTTCAAAGTACGGTCCTGAAAAAGAACGCCTTATCATCGACCCGGTACTGACACCCGTTATGTGGCAGCAGAGTAACAAGCAGGCTGGAGAAATTCTGTCCGTTATATCTGCGCTGCCGGAAGTTCTAGGTTATCCGGTAAAAACAATAGCTGCGCTTTCAAATCTCACAAGCGGTAACAAAGTAAAAAAACAAAACACATTCCTTGAAAAAACCTATCTGCCGATGCTTGCCGCAAGCGGACTCAGTATGCTTATGTTAAATATCTTTCATGACGAAACAGTACAGACTGCCCGGTTGTGTAATACCCTTACCCGGCCAGGCATCTTTTCCTGGGATGACATCAAATAACACTAGGTTTCAGTTTCCCGGACATTTACGCCCGTTAGTTTTTCAATTATTTCTTTTATTAAAACAAGCGCCTCTGGACAGACCTCCCATGGCGGAAGACTCTCCATGTCTGCTTTTAAAACATCATCTTTAAAGGGTAAAAAACCGAGTATCGGTATACTGCCGGCTTCTCTCGTTATAAAATCAATGTCATGCTGTGTGCGAACCTTATTTGCAATGATTGCAATATTTTCAAGTTTAATATCCGCTGCAAGACTTTTTATCTGGCGGGCTGTTTCTATACTCCTCTTTCCCGGTTCTACCACCACAATTAACGGATTAACAGCCTGTGCCGTCGCTCTTCCCAGATGTTCAATTCCGGCCTCCATATCCATAATAACGGCTTCCTTCCTGAACAGAAGCAGGTTCTGAACCAACGTTTTAAGCATCGCGCTTTCCGGACAGATACAGCCGCCGCCGCCTTTTTTTACCGTTCCCATACGAAGCAGTTTAATCCCGTCTTTTTCCTTCCATAATTTTTCAGGCAAATCATCAACTTTTGGATTAAGTTTAAAAAAAGAACCCACCGCACCGGGCTGTGCACCGGTTCGTTCTTCAATGAGCTGCTTCATTTCAGTTAAAGGCGGAATATCAATATCATCAGAAAAACCGATCGCAGTGGCCAAATTGGCATCCGGATCTGCATCTACCGCCAGTACAGAATAACCGATGTCTACAAATGCTCTGCATAAAAGTGATGATACCGTGGTTTTGCCCACACCTCCCTTTCCCGTTACAGCCAGTTTTATTGATTTTTCCATGTTTATTAATACCTTTTAAATATAAATTAATATTAGCCGGTGACCTGTTCAACAGGAACATTCTCCTCAGGAACAGAAAGCACAGGAAAGATCGTAACAAAAACACGGTATACAAAAACAATCGTACAAATCAGACCGATCGTAAGTGCGAACTCACTAAAAGCGGGTAAATACGCTTTTGCAGCGTACAAGGGTGTATACGCAATAAAAAATATTGTACAGCGATTTAATAAAACACCCAGAACAAACATTGAAGCCGCAATAAAAAGCCCCCGGTGTGATTTTCGAACATCTGCTGATAAAAACATAAAAAAAGGAACGACCGTCAAAAACCCAAACTCGATCCAGAACATAATCACCGGAGCCGTGCTATCAAACAGAAAAACATAAGTACCCCGTGAGATCATATCACCGAGTTTTACAAAAACATACAAACCAAGAACGTATGGAATAATTTTCGAGAGGGGTGTCAATATATGCATTTCAGGTTTCCTGCCAAACACATAACAGGAAATCATTGATTCAAAAATAATCATGGTAAGCCCCACGGCAAAAGCTGATGTGAGAAAAAAAAGCGGGCCTAAAAGCGAATTATAAATGGGATGTATTTTATAAGGTGCGATTACCATCAGTGTTCCAAGTGACGACTGGTGACAGCATGAAAGTACAATTCCGGCAATAATAAAAATAAACATTATTTTAGATAGCACATGATTTAAGAATCTAAGAATAATATCAACGCTGTCATTAAAACGGCCTAACATTCCGGGCAGATTAACCCGCCCGATAAAACGTTCAAATACAATAGGTGCAAACTCAATATAGAGAACATTAATATAAATAATTACACACATACCCACTTCAAACAGAACGGAATTCCCCTGCCACATAAAAGGTATAGCCGGATGCCAGATATTATACCACCTGCCAAGATCAAACATCAGGCCAACGCCAACAAAAGTGTATCCCAGCATTGCAGTGAGAAGCGCCGGTCTGATTACGGCATGAAAGTTCTCTCTATTGAAAACATAGACAACAGCTCCGGAGGTAAAGCCGCCTGCGGCCAGAGCAACGCCGGTTGCAACATCAATTCCTATCCAAAGGCCCAGTGGATACTGGTCATTCAAATTTGTCGCAGCGTCAAGACCAAAAATCATTCTATAAAGACCGAAACTCAGACCCGTCAGCATCACGGCAGTAAAAATGATCATGCCTTTAGTAAAAAATTTATTTTCAATGGGTGCAGCATGTTCGTGAAGACTCATCACGTGTTCCTAATAATCAAATAACTTTATATTTAGGCATTTTCGATACTTTAAATAATTTAAGTACTTTCAACCTGTTATGAAGATCCGTTTTCTTCATCCTTCTTTACTTTTTTCTTTTTTGAACTTAAAAAAAACCAGATACCGCCCAAAGCCGCGTATACCCCCAGCGGCGGGAGCAACCATTTAAAGATTGCGTGCTGAATCGGTTCAGTATATCCCGGTACCGGATGATAACCCAGTTTTGGAAAATCGATCCTGTTAAAAGGAATGTTTGATAAATACATCCATGAGGTACCGCCCACCTCTTTTTCCCCATAAACGTGCGGGATGTAACGGCCTGGATTTTTTTTAATATTTTCGTGAGCATCTTTTATCAAATCAGTTCTTTTCCCAAATTTCATGACCTCCATGGGACAGGCCTGCACGCAAGCCGGGATCTGTCCTTTTACAAGACGCGTATCAAAACAGAATGTGCATTTTCTGACCTGCGGGGTAAGAATGTTTGAAAACTCATACGCCGGTACCTGAAAAGGACAGGCCGCCAGACAATATCTGCAGCCGATACATTTCCAGGAATCATACGTTATTGCACCGTCTTTATCCCTTGTAAATGCGCCTACGATGCAAGCGGAAACACAGGCGGGATACAGGCAGTGCATGCATTGAAATTTGGCAAACACCGGTTTATCAGAAACATTAGCACTTTTGTATTTGTTTACCACCGTATAAGTGCCGAAATCCATCCTGCGGCGTTCTTTAAAAACATCTTTATCTTTAAAAACAGAGACCGATTTCCGGGGTAGATCCTCATTAATAGTATTGCAGGCTTCTTCACATTTTCTGCACCCGACGCAGCGTGTGGTATCCACAAGCACACCAAACTGATCCGGGCTGACTTTGGGTATATTGGCCTGTGCCGATTTTTTATTTCCAAAAAAAAGCAGGCTTCCTGCACCGGTTATTTTTTTTAAAAATGTTCTTCTACTATTACTCATGTATTTATTTCTTGGATATAAAATAATCTTATAAAAAATAGAGCGACTTTATTAATTAAAATTAGTTACTTTTTTTCCTCATGACATCCGGCACAATCCTGCGGCATCTCTTCTTCTGTTCCGCCCATTTGTATATGACAGCCAAGACACTGCTGGTGATAAGCGCCAAGTAAAGCAGGGGTGGCTTCCGTGGGTTCTTTCCGTACGGTGTGACAGGTTCTGCACTGCGGAACAGATGACTTAGCAGTAAGCGGTGTAAGATGGTGACATCCGGCACAGAGGGTCATGTTGTCCGTATGAAAATAACTCGCCAGTGTGCTGTTGTCAGATATCTCAACCAGTTTTGCAACAATTTTGTCATGGGGAAACTTTGACAGCTCATACTCATCCTGAATGATGTCTATTTCCATCTCCTTTTTAATATCATCAGTAAAAAGCTTTTCCAGAGCAGGATGCGGATTCTTTTTATCAAGGTCCTCGATCACACCGTTATGACAGGTTTCACAGGCTGATTCCAGAAGGCCGGTATCCAGAAGGTTATGGCAGCCGGCACAATCAGATTTTTTCTTTTCATTTTCGTGACAGCCGATACAAGCCCAGGATGAAGATACGCTGTGATATGATTCTGCAAGAGTTATATTATCCCCTTTATCAGATCCTTCCAGAGTATGACACACGCTGCATGCCTGAATGGTGTCATGATGGCACTCCTGACAGGAAAGGGTAACCTTCTGGTGAGACTGATGATTAAAGGCAACTTCCTTCATGCGCATATCTTTTTCGAGTTTTATTAAGATTTTTTCATCCTGTTCACATTCAATTCGTTTTACCTCAAGCATGTCATCGGCCGTTCGTTTTTCAGCCAGGTGGCACTCTTTACAATACACCGGGCCGCCATCCTCATTTTTATCTTTTTTGTCAAGATGACAATTAATACAGACTGAATGGGCATATTCTTTAATTTTATAGCTTTTATCTTCCGGTAACTCTTGAAGCCAGTCCCTGCAAACCGGTTCTTTCCCCAGTTTTTCAAGTTCACTCTTTTTCTCTTCAGAAAGGGCGTGACATTTTTCGCATTTTTCATCCAGGGCTTTTTCATGTTTGTCATGGAGAAAATAATCAAAATTTACTGCTGGAATTTCAGCTTCAATAAATTCACGCTTTTTCACATAAAAACTCTTCCAATCCAGTCCGCCGGCATCTTCGGCTTTTTTTGCCGGATCCTGATGACATGAAATACAGTTTTTGTGATACGTATCTCTTAAAGGTTCATAATATTCAGGCATAATCGGAAGATAGTCGTTATTATGGAAATCGTCATCAATAACATGACACTCACCACAGGTAAGCGGTCCTGTTTTTATGTCCTCATTATTTTTTTCGGTGTGACAGCCGATGCATTCATTATGAAAAGAATTTGTAAAAGCTTCTCTAGTGGCATCCGCTTTTTTTCGCGGATAGGTAAAATCAAGAATATTATCAATGCCTTTCAGATGACACAGCTCACAGCCTTCTTCATCTTTATCAAGCGCTTTTGTGTGTTTATCATGGGGAAATTTTACCGGTGCCCGGTCAATCGTTTTTATGTCTTCCGGTATTGTGATAAAACGGGAAGATAATTCTTTATCCGCTTTATTTACACTTTCATCAGAATGTGCCGTTTTGTTCTGTACAAAAAAAAGAGAACAGACCATAAATAAGATCAGCATCAGGAGAGAGATTTTTTTATTCATGTTTTAACCTTCAAATTTTGTATAGAAGTAAATTTACAGTATGGAAATCAATCTGTGTATTACTCTAAAAGCTAAACCACAGGCCGCGGCAGAATATTTGCCTTTTCAGCAATTTCTGGGACCCGCTGTTCCCATTCAATTGCCATTAAATGTATACCGGAAACTCCTTTCATTTGTTTAAACTCCTCTATCTGTTCACAACAAATCTTAATCCCTTCTTCGCCCTGTTTTTTCTTTTCAACGCCCTGAAGCCTTTTTATTACCCAGTCAGGCACATCCATGCCGGGAACATTTTTTTGCATATATCTTGCCATACCCAGTGCCTTCATCGGAGTCACACCTGCAAGTAAATAGACTTTTTCTGTGAGGCCCATGTCATTTGCCTGCTTTACAAATTCTCTAAAACGTTCCATATTATAAATACACTGGGTCTGAATAAAATCAGCACCGGCCGCTATTTTTTTGGCAAGCCGATGAACCCTAAACTCATAGGGCTCTCCAAAAGGGTTTGACGCTGCTCCAATAAACATTTTAGGAGGCTCAGCGATATCCTGACCATTTAAGAATTTACCTTCATCGCGCATTTTCCTAACCATACTGATCAGCTGTATTGAATCTATATCAAAGACCTTTTTACTTTTTGGATGATCTCCAAAAAGCTGATGATCGCCGGAAAGACACAGGATATTTCGTATTCCAAGTGCATATGCACCCAGAATATCAGACTGCATAGCGATACGGTTTCTGTCACGACACACCATCTGGTAATTCGGTTCAAGCCCTTCTTTAATCAGCAGTGTCGAAGCTGCCCAGCTTGCCATTCTCACAACGGCTGTCTGGTTATCGGTAATATTTACCGAGTCAACCATTCCCCTAAGATGGGCTGCTTTTTCTTTAATCACATTCGGGTCAGAGCCCCGGGGCGGGCCAAGCTCACCGGTAACTGCAAATTTACCATCCCTTAAGACCTTTTCTAAATTACTGCCTGATTTCATATTAAAGCCTCTTATAATAGGTAATTAGAAGATAGAATTGACGGACTTATAACAGCTGTTTTTTTAATTTTTCAAAAAAATATAAACAGACGATCAAGTCCAAACTATTTTCAGTCTTCTTCAACGATATACCTGTCTTTATATGCCTCAAGTACAATACGGCCCTGAATCTGATCCTGCCATTCACGAGCCTCGTATATTTTATGTATATTTTCCAGCCTGTTCTGGCGTTTAAGCCGGTCATAAATATTTATCCAGGCACAGGGAATGTCCTTATCTACCTCACAGTGACCATCCTGGGGACCTCCGCAGGGACCGTTAAAAAGACTTTTTGCACACATGGTTACCGGACAGATCCCGCCTGTCAGTCCCAAGATACAATCACCGCAGGATTTACAGCGTTCCTCATACCAGCCAATATCCTTATTCACACCTACAAATTTGGTGTTTAGCGCGGGGAAAACCGGTTTATCAGGGAACCTTTCAGCCAGAAACTGAACACCGGCACCGCATGCCATTGAAAGCACTGCGTCATAAGAGTTTATCATCGAATCCAGTTCAGACAGAAATTCCATCTCGCACTGACGCTCTACGGTAAATCCATTAATTTCAAAAGGGACGTTATCTTTCTGAAAAGTCAATGAAAGCATTGTGTTGAGATCGTTTACTTCTTTGAGGCCCCCGGCAAGACAAACAGAAGAACAACCTCCGCAGCCGACATTTAAGATCTTTTTATAGCCTGACAGCAGCCCAATGATCTCCTCCAGAGGTTTTCTTTCTGACTTAATCATTTTTATCTCCAAAAAAATGCATTTTATAATAATGACGCTTATTCTTCATTCAACAGTTCTTCAGGAGCACCAAGAGTATGAGGATAAACACCGGATATTCCCTGAGACCTCAAAATACTTCGAGTAAAAGCGATCATATTTGGAATATCTATTCCAAAAGGACAGTAACATCGTTCGCACAGAACACAGTTTTTCCAAACCAGGTCTTTCATCTCTTCCAGAGCCTTCCAATTGACTTTCCCTTTTTTTTTATAAAGTTTTCCGAGTGAATAAACCACCTTATATGAGGGCATATAACGGGGATCCTGATTTTTACTTACAAACAGAAAACAGCTTTCCGCGCACAGACTGCAGCCGGCACACGCGGCAAGGCTGAGTTTCATCCTTGCTTTTTTTTGATTTAACATTTCCTGTATGATATTGGTGTTTACTTCTTTTTCATTTTTTATAGACATTTTCAACCCTGATCAGTTTACAAACTATAAATTTTACTAATTATGACCAGACCCTTTTACCTTTTCCAAAGCTGTGCTCACTGCCCACAAAAATTCTAACAAAAAAGAAAAAGACCATATGCCCGAGTTTGGTAAAAGGCATGGCAATAAGCATTACTTCACCTGCAGCGATATGCAGGGTAATTACCGTTTTATAATCAAAATACTGATGATATGCATAGAAGCCGGTCAGAAAAGGTAAGGCTGTGATAAAAAGCAGCAAATAATCATAAGACGTTGATATACTTTGCACTCTTGGGATAACAATACGGCGCATTAAAAAAAATATCGTGCATGCAAGAAGAATAATTGTTAACAGATCAATAATTTTATCCGGCAAAGTTATGAAAGAAACTCCAAACGACTCATATAAGGAAAGACTATGTCCGACAGCAAAGATCGGGGCAATAAAAAGACATAAATGAAAAGTGAAGGAAACAATTGCCATTACCGGATTTTTTCCGATCAGGCTGTTTTGAAAAGCCAGCACAAGCTTAAATTTCTGCTCTTCAGAAGATCTTTTGTTTTGTTCTGTTTTTTTTATAATATTTTTTGAGTAGCGTGCAGTCTCCTTTTTCCGGGTCAGTAAAAAAAGCTGAACAACACGATAAATGATCCCTGCCAAAAACAAAATAAAAGCAAGCCACAGCAGCGGACCACGGACAAGATCATACATACCTTAACCTTTCATATGGTTATGATAGCATCTCTAAATATATATTAGTGTTAAGCGGGCGTTATGATTGCTGCCCGGACAAAGAGAGAGTCATAACCTTTATTTTTGTACGGCTATACATTGCTCAAACGATTACCTGAATTTTTAATACTGCCACGCTGCATTGACATATGACATATAGCTTTCAAAGTATTCATATCGTCATTTGAAAGCTATGTTAATTGATAAAAATAAATTAAATATCCAACCACGAATCAGAGTAAAGTGACTTGCCCATTAAAACGTTGACGGATTTAGCACATTTCTGTTCTTCTTCAGACAGTGAGGACATATCAACAGTCTCACCATCCATGAGTTTAGCAACCAGTGCTTCAAGGCCCGGTTTTTCACCTTTGCAGATTGCCATTAAGTCTTTGTCGTTCGCATCGACAATTGCCGAATAAAGGCCCTGCTTATGAAGCATTAACGCATATGGCCCATTAAGTGCGGAGCGCAGGTGATCCGGTGCACCATTTGAAACATTAGAAAGGCCCACAGTCGATTTACAGCCGGGACCGATATCCTGAAGCATTCCCATAAACTCTGTACATGCCAGGACCTGATTGATCTCACCGCTAATCGGTGTTGCAATTGGATCTATAAATATATCTTCATTCTTAATACCCTTATCATTTGCTCTAAAAATGAGTTCTGCGGCAAGCGCACCGCGTTCATTAACATCACGCGGCATTCCGTCTGTTCCCCATAAAAGACCAACCATGAGACAATCATATCTTTTTGCCATGTCAAGACCGGCATCAATACGGTCTGCCTGACAGGATACAGAGTTCATCAGGGGACGGCCGCCTTTTTTATGAGCTTTTAACCCTGCTTCCATTGCCTCCAGATTAGTCGTATCAAGCGATAAGGGTAGATCAACGACTTCATGGATCGTTTTTACCAGCCACTCCATCATTTCAGATCCGCCTTTTCGTGCCGGACCGATATTAACATCCAGAATATGTGAGCCTGCTTCCGCCTCGGCAATTGCCATAGCCTGAATAGGTTTGGGGTCCTTTTCTTTCATGGCAGGACCAATTGTTTTTGACATAATATTTATGCTCTCAGCTATTGATACAATCATGGCTTATACGACCTCCTTTAAATATAAATTGATTTAAAAACCACCTGCAATAATAAAAAAGTTATGCATTTGCCCAGTTTTTGAGAAAAGGTGTAATATGTGCGCCTTCACGGGGTCCTATCTGAACTTCCCAATCACCAAGCTCCTCATCAAGTTCACCGCTGATCGTTGCAGCAGCTCCCGGAATGACAATTTTTTTATGATTCACTTTCTCTTCAATGCCGCATTTTTTAACAAATGGTGCAATGGCATCAGCAACGAATTTACCGGCTGCCCAGGCTGTAAGAACAGAAAGGCCCTCTGTATCTTTGATCAAAAGCCAGGTGGGAACTTTGCTGGATTCGATCTCACCGGAAACAATAAAATACGTCAGAGAAAAATTACTTGTAATAAGTACAGGAGAGTTTTCATCTGGATTATTGATCTCATAAATCCCTTCGCTGGTGGCCATCGGGCGCTGCGGATCCGTATAGATGTTCATTCTTTGAAGGGCTAACGGAAACAGATTCTGACCTTCCACTTCAGACAGGATAATTATTCCGCCATACTTCGGTACAAAGGTGGACGCAAAAATTGCTTCTTTAATCGGGTCGTTGGTCATTTCACACGGAAAAACGATTGTGGGGAAACCAAGCGGACGGTACTTATCGACCAGTGCAGCTCTGCGAAGAGAAATATGATCATTAAAAGACTGTTTTAAGGTCCGGGCTCCGGTATCAATAACAATGTCTTTTACTTTCAGGTCGGTAAGTTTTGTAGTCAGTTCCGCAATTTCATCAAGGCTGCTGCCCTTAACTGTGATCGGACATTCATTTTCAAGTGCGATCTTTCCCAGCGCATCGACAGTTTCTGAAGTGGCTGCGTAAATCAGCGGTTTAAGATCAGCTGAAGCCTGAACCGCTTCTTTTAGAACATCCGTGTTTTCACTCATCAGTACAAGCGTGGTCAGATCCATGCCTTTTGCTTTTTCAATGAGCTTTATCATTTTAGAAGCATCACCTGAAGTATCTTTTATGGCAATAATATCTGCGCTTAAATACAGGCCAACACGCTCATATTCGATCTCTTTGAATTTTTTCAGTCTTGCATCAACATCTGCCTCATCCATTGTATCTGTAATCAGAAGACCGATTCCCGGTTTATTAATAAAGGTTTTTTCATGTCTGAACATGACAGTTTCACCGCCTACTTTCAAAGCCTTTTCGCCGATCCCGATAATCACCGGCCGTATTGGCGGTGCAGATGCTTCCTCAAGCTTTTCTTTTGTTTCATCCGTTACATATGGGCATGAGTCAAGTTCTGCCTGGCCTCCTGCAAGTTTCATGGCAAATGCCATGCAGGTCGGAACACCGCACTCCTGACAGTTGGTTTTGGGTAGCATCTTAAATATATCAATCCCCGAAAGTGCCATTATTACCTCCTGTAATATAAAAGTTAAAATACCTTCATATAAATAAATTAAATATCAGTTTAAACCATTGGCTCCATGTCAAGAGCCGGATGTTTCTTCTCTTTCAGAAAGGGAAGGATCTCTTCCTGTGTTAAGCCGACAGTTTCATCAGCGATCCTATCCACTATATTTTCAATGCCAAGTTCTTTTCCTCTTAAATTTAGTTTATCTGCAAGTTCTTCCTTTAAGGCTTTCGGCATCCATACAAGTCTTTGTATCCCACCTTCTGCACGAATAAACTTTTTAGATCCGATATAATGCTTACTGTGACCGACAAATCCGGGAGTTACTGCTCCGCCGCCCACAGAACCCGCCAGGGTGGTGAATTTCATTCCGCAGGGACTGTTGTCCCCCTTAAAATCCCGATCAATAGTCATGATTCCGTTACACTGATCAAGATAGGCTGCCAGGCATTCAAAGCATCCGCAGGAAGTCATGGGATTTGACATGATACTATAAGCATTGACATCATTTACATTTCCACGAGAGGCTTTTGCCACAAACTCATTAACCCCTGACCATCTTCCGTAACGTTCATCAATAACGTCACCTTTTTCAATGGGCTGGTTAGGGCCGGTTGGGTTAATCTCATTGGATGCTTTGCAGTCAAGCCAGTTATATGCACCGCAGAGTCCGGTACGTTCAGGGGTGACAACACATACGTGGGAAGGCGCAAAGGACTGGCACAGGGTACAGGAATAATAGGTGTTTTCAGATTCATCGGACATGTCAGCAATACGTGAATCACGCTCTTTAAAAGTTGCACGTGCCTGCTCAAGGATTCCCTGTACTTTTGCTTCATCAGTAGTAATTGTGATCTGTACTTTATCAAGAATAGCGCCGAAATCCTTATGGAACATGGAGTGAAGTATCCTGCCAATATCTGCGAAAGTAAAACCTTTTTCAACGGCCTGCTTGGCAAGCCGTATCCAGGAAATGTCGCGCTGTCCAATGTGCATCAGGCCCTGTGCATAATTAATCAAATGATGTATCTGGCGTTCAAGAATCGGCAGGAAGTCTTCCTGCATCTGACGGCCGGCAATTTCTATATAGATTCCAAAGGGTAGTTTTGTTCCCGGTTCAAGGTCTGCGAGTTCTTTTCCAATTATTTCTATTTTACCGTCTTCTATCTCGTTCATTTCTTTTAATACGGAAAACTCTATCATCTGGGTACGGCCGCCGCCGCATTCAAAAAAGATATCATCGCCACGGACACGTTCACCTTCAAATGCGGGACCGTATGCCAGAGGGATCGGAACTTCGGTGACAGTTACTTTGAGGCCTCTTGTTTCAATTGCCTTTGCGACCATCTCTTCATGGGGAACATTGGATATAACGTGTTCATATGTGCAAATTCCAGTAGGAAGTACTTCCGGGATTGGAGTATCTGCAATAATTGGAAAGCCGAAGTTCACACAACCGACCGCAGTGGCATACCATTCATCCGATACAAATCCCAAGGCCATTACGAATGCAAAAATTCTGTCTTTGTTATAAATAAGGTTTTTTCTGAAATCCCCGGGCTTAACACCACCGAAGGTCATGGCTGCCCGGGAGGCAAAACCCAGTGCAAAGACTGCACCGGAGATATCCGGGCTAAAAGAGACCAGCCTTGTATTCCAGCCGATCTGAACACCGGCTTCTACGAGCTGTTCAGAAAACCGTACGCCATTATTTTCTGAGGCCATAAATACATACAGGTTTTTGAGCTGAAGCTCCTCGGCTATTTTTTTTGCAGTTTCTTTGTCCGGGGCCGCGCCTACAATAGCGGCAAAACCGGGAGCACTGCCGTCAACAAATTCAACCCCGCGTTTTCTAAGGATTACATCGTCGGCAGCACCGAGCCAGATGTTATCATCTGTGGTATCCTCACCTGTGAGATAAAAGTCAGGTTGTTCAAGATAGCGAATCGCTTCCTCTATTTCCTGATAAAAAAGTGAGGCCATGCCGGCATCCAGTGCCGGAGCGAGATAAGGGAAATGATGAGTTTCCTTAACCAGCGGCGGAATGAGCTTTCTCGATTTTTTGAAAACCAGCTGACAGTCACCAAGAGTTTTTACCGGAATTCCAAGCATGGAATAGATGATCGGCAGAAAATAACCGGTGTTGGGAAATCCGATTTCCTGGTCAGGTCCATGCTTTTTCAATACATCAGCATATTTCTTTTCAACCCTAAATGCTATTTTGTGAGCGCCTCTTATGGCAGCAGATGTTATTATCTTTGACACTTTTCATACCTCCTGTGTTATTGATAATTATATGTGTTTTGAAAATATTTTATCAGTTCTAAAATATCCATCTGTACAGCCCTAACCAGCATCCAGTTCTCTTCTCATTTCCATATCCATAAGCACTCTTTCACGTGCCTTGTCAAGACCGAGAGCCTTTCGCTTTTTATCAATATGGGCAATCATTTTTTTTGCAGCCAAAATACCATCATCAGCATAATCCCACATAGCACCGAGTTCCTCTTCAAGCCCCTTGCACAGGTAATCGGTAAATATCTTGCTGCCTGTTGTGGGAATACTTGGGCTGAACACAGTGTAAACACCGGATGCAACAAAATAGTGCCCTATTGAAATCGCTTTCTCGCTCATCCACTCGGGAGCCGCGCCTGCAGCAGGCAAATCACTGATATCATCGCCAAGACCGCCTTCCTTGACTACTGCTGTAGCGGCCATCAGAATCCTGCTGTTGTCTACGCATGATCCCATATGCAGGACCGGAGGTATACCCACTGTTTCACATATCGAAGCGAGACCCGGTCCGCAGTACTTGGCAGCTTCAGGAAGCAGCAGGCCTGCTTTTCCGCAGGCAATGGCTGAACATCCCGTGGTAAGCACAATAACATCGTTCTTTATAAGCTCTTTTACCATTGTCAGATGGTCATTGTCATGAATGGCTCTGGCATTATTGCAGCCAACCACTCCTGCGATTCCCCTGATTCTTCCGTTTATTATGTTGTCATTTAAAGGCCTGTATGATGAACGGAAAGTCCCTCCAAGCAGATAGTTGATGGTCTCATAAGAAAATCCCGCGACCATATCGTTTGACTTGCTCGGAATATGGACCTTGTCCTTGTTGCGGTTGGGGTAATTTTCAATTGCCGCTTTGACTATTTTCTTGGCAGTGCTGACAGGATCGTGCTCTTCAAACTGTATGTGGGTAGCTTTCTCTATTTTTGCCTTGGATGAGGTTGTTATTATCTTCGTGTGGAAACATTCTGAAACATTCTGTATCCCCTGCATTATACACTGAACATCGACAACCATTGCTTCGACCGCACCCGTCACTATGGCAAGCTCCTGGGTCAGGAAGTTGCCGGCGATAGGTACTCCGTGACGCATGAGTATCTCGTTTGCCGTACAGCACATACCGGCAAGGGTTATTCCCTCTGCGCCTTTTGACTTCGCATAGTCAAGCATTTCCGGGTCCTGGCATGCCGCGACAATCATCTCGGACAGTAGCGGCTCATGTCCATGTACGATTATATTCACCTCGTTCTCTTTCAATACACCAAGGTCGGCGGCCCCCTTAATGGGCACGGGGGTTCCGAACATAATGTCCTGAAGCTCTGTAGCTATCATGGATCCGCCCCAGCCATCACCAATGGCAGCCCGGCTTCCCTGCTGCACAAGGTGCTTGTAGTCCTGATCAACTCCCATGTGGGTACGGTGCATTATCTCAACAATCTCCCTGTCAACACCACGGGGAGTAATGCCATTTTTCTTCCACACCTCCTGTCTCTTGAGTGGTGCCAGCTTCACAAAAGCGACTTCACCTTCCTGTCTGCCGTATTCAGCCAGAGCAAACTCACCAACCTTTATAGCAATGTCCTTGATGTTCATGTTTTCAACATCAATTCCAAAGGCAAGGGCCACCTGTAAAAGTTTTTCTTCGTCCTTTATTCCGTAGCCGTGTATTTCTCCTCTGGCAGAGGCCAGGAAGACTTCCGCAACACCCCGTCCATGGTCAGAGTGAGCTGCAGCGCCGCCAGCGATCATTCTTATAAAATTTCTCGCGGCTATTGTCTCTGCTGTTGCTCCGCACAGACCGACTTTTGCAGGCTCTCCCTCTTTCTTTGAAGGCGGCACTCTGCATGGTCCCATTGCACAGTTCTTGCAGCAGCTGCCCTGGACTCCTATGGGACACGGCTTCATTGATTCAGCCCTGTCAAATATAGTTTCTATCTCCTCCTTAGCAGCAACATCCATCAACTCCTTTGTTGCCTCACAAACTGTCAACAATTTATCCTGTTTTTCATTTTTCGCCATTTTGTTTTCCTCCATGGGCCTTGAGTTAACCCATTAGTTTTATTTTAAATAAATTATTATTTATTTGAATAATATCTATGCTGGTTTTTTCCGATTTTCGCTTCCAAAGCCTTCTCCATACCAGTAATGAAGACTTGTTTTAATCTGTTTTAGCCTTTCATCCCTGTTATCCACCTTGTCTCTCCAGTCCACTTTTCCTTTTGCTTCACCGGGATCAGCACTTTCCTGAATCATCTTGATGGTATTGCCCGCAAAATCTTTCATATCCAAGAGCTTGAATTTATAGTCGCCTATAACATCCTCGATCGGTGTCCAGGAGGTTTCAGGTTTGAACTCCGGAGCGGGTTCTTCTGTTCTCGCTGCTTTCTGCTCTGCCTCGGCAGCCGCGGGAGCCGTACCGCCAACAGAAAGCACAAGACCCCGGCCCATATCTTTGTCTTCCAAACACTTTATAAGGGCAATAGCATGACCCGGAGCAAGATTAACAGGCATATCCATTATCTGAACGATTTCACATAAGCCGCCTTCTTTAAGAGAGTCCGCAATATTTGAAGGAGCAGGGATAGCAGCTTCTCCCGGTATGGAAGCAGCGGCAGCTTTTTTGACGGGCTTCGGTGTTTCAAATCCGCCAAGCTCTGCGATATATTCACGGACCTGCTGTATAGCCTCAGGATGACGCATGATCAGGATATCAGCACCGGCATTTAATAGTGTTGTGGCTGTAATGGCTTCCATTAAAATGCCTCGAGACTTTGCATCGCCCATTATTTCATCTGACGGAAGTTTTGCTTCTTTTGTTTTCCATACTTCGTCTGCAAGGTT
>CAYLYF010000039.1:0-31731 GCA_964387595.1 uncultured Thermodesulfobacteriota bacterium
AGCGCTGTGGTAAAAGTGAGGAGGCCCATTCGGTAATGAAGGCAGATTTAGCTGGAGGCAAGTTTCCCTCAGGAGACTTTGGCGAGAATGCAGCCTGGTGGTGGATCCTGGATATCATACTGCCTTGACATAACAATTGTTATTCTATATACTTACTAATTCATAAAACAAACAAAACAGGATTTTGCTCATATGAGCCTAGACTACACTTACAAACCTCGACACTATAATGACATTGAACTTTTCAAAAATACCTCTGCAGAAGAGTGGAATGATCCGGCCTGGCAGCTGAAGAACAGCATTAAAGACGTTGCAACGCTTTCACGTGTAATCACCCTTAATGATAATCAGAAATCAGAGATTGAAAACACCCTTAAGGAAATGAAGGCACAGGGCAAAGAGCCCATGAGAATAACCCCATACTATGCCAGCCTCATATCTCAAAACCCGTTTTTCCCGGAATATACAGATACTCCGGCACCTAAAAATACAGTAGATCCGATATTCTGGCAAAGCGTTCCCACACCGGCACATCTTCTTTTTCCAGATGCCGGGATCGAACAGTCAATGTCAGAATCAGAAAGATCGTATGGTGCTTTTTACCAGCGCTACCCAAATCGCGGTGCTCTTTTTGTCTGTGAGAACACCAGTTGTGCATCTTTTTGTACGCACTGTCAAAGAACAAAATCACTCGATAAAACAAGCAGCATTACATCAACTGACATTGATAAGGGACTTTACTACCTTAGAAAAAATACGAATATCAATGAAGTTTTGGTTACCGGCGGGGATGCGCTTCGTACCAGCAGGCAACGGCTTGAACATGTATTATCTGAACTCTGTAAAATACCCAATATTCACTGTATCAGAATAGCAACCCGCGTACCAGTTGTCCTGCCCATGGCTGTAACTGATGAATTTTTAGATAAAATTGATAATATTGTAAGAACCAGTTATCAAGGTGAACAAAAAAATATCTATTTTATGACCCATATCAACCATTTTAATGAAATAACGGAAGATCTTGTTGCCTGCGTTGCAAAAATAAAGAACCATGGCTATAACCTTAGGAATCAAACGGTATTTTTAAATCATGTAAATGCAGACTTTTATACTCTGGCTGAAACTTTCAGGAGAATGTGGTGGGCAGGTGTCGAACCCTACTATCTTCTTCAGTGTCACAATGAAAAAGGCCTCGCCCATTTTATTGCACCTGTGCACCTGGGAAAATTTTTAACCCGACATCTTCATGGCTGGATATCAGGTACCTGCAGGCCGACCTACTCAGCAAATCTTGAAGGCGGCGGTGGAAAAGTCACCCTGACCCCAAGCGGTTATGATATTTTTGACGGTATAAAGGAAGTGGAAAGAAAATCCTCAAAAGCTGCAGTTACAGTCCATACCTGGGATGACAAGATAATCAAAAATTATGAAGCGCTGGGAAGGGCCACCAAAGAGCAATATGTTAAATCACGCAAAGTGATGGATAAGTTTATCGGCAGACCTAATATCTTTAAGCCGGCAGTCATTATTGTCGATGATGAAGGCTCACCCAAACGCACGACACGAAGAAGACTGCCTGAGCTGACCAATGAGATTAAAGCCGATCTTTTAAAGTATAATAAGGAAGCTGAGGGTATGCCCATTACCAACCCGGCTGTGATTAAAGCTGAGCTTGATATGGGGTTTAATAAATTAAAGTACAACAAAGAATAAACTTCATTTCTTTTTTCTGGCTGTTATTACCCTATCCTTAGCGCCATAATCCTTAATCACGTTAATGTCTATAAATAAACCCGATTTCTCAAGAATATCAGAAACAGGTCTGCCCTGCTCTTCACCGATCTCAAGAATAGCATAAGCGCCGGATTTTAGAAGAACACCAAATCCCGGCAGATTATTCCGGTAAAATTCAAGGCCGTCATCTCCGCCATCAAGTGCAATAAAAGGTTCATATTCAGTTATTTCAGGCTGAAGTCCGGAAATATCCCCCCTAACCACATAAGGCGGATTGGAAAATATAAAATCAAAACATTCAATATTTTTAAAAGCGGAAATACTATCCGCACAAACAGGAAAAACCTGTTTAAGACAATCATTTATAAAAATATTTTCTTTGGCAACCTTTAATGCCTTTGGAGATATGTCGACTGAAATAATTGAAATATCACTGCATTCCTTAGCAAGAGCAATAGAAATTGCTCCGGAACCCGTACCAATATCAACTGCAGAGATTTTTTGATTATTCAAATGATCAGCTTTTATAAGTTTCAGGGCCTGTTCAACGATCATTTCTGTTTCAGGGCGGGGAATAAGAACCTCATCTGTTACCTTAAGATTGACAGACCAGAAGTCCTTTGAACCTGTAATATATGCCACAGGTTCTCTCTTTGCTCTTCTCTTAACAAGCTCTCTAAAGTTTGAAAGCTCTTTTTCATTAACCGGACTTTCAAAATCAATATAAAGATTAATCCGCTGTTTTTTCAAAGCAAAAGCCAGCAGGATTTCAGCATCAAGACGTGCCGATCCAATACCCTTTTTTTTAAAATAAATTTGGGTTTCATTTAAAAGCTGTATAATTGTCCAGATCTTTTCCATTTAGAAGGCTTGCGGCAGGTTTATTGCTCTATGATTATTAAGTAGTCCCTGTTATTACATCCTGAAGCTACGGATCAGCAATCATGGTATAATTAATTGTAATTACTTAATATTTAAATGAAATATGTTGGGTAGTTTTAGCTCGGAGCCTGAAGCGCCTCTGCCTGATAATGCGTAATCAAATTATTAATAATTTCCTGGAGATCACCCATAATGATATTTTCAATTTTATATAGGGTCAGATTGATTCTATGATCAGTCACCCTGCCCTGTGGATAGTTATATGTCCTTATACGCTCACTCCTGTCACCGCTTCCAACCATACTCTTGCGTTCCTTAGAAATCTCATCATGCTGTTTCTGAATAGCAATATCAAAAAGCCTGGATTTTAATACCTTAAGCGCTTTAGCCTTGTTCTTGTGCTGAGATTTCTCATCCTGATTGCTTACCACAAGGCCGGATGGAATATGGGTAATTCTTACTGCTGAATCAGTCGTATTTACACTCTGACCTCCTGGACCTGATGATCTGAATATATCAATCTTTATTTCAGCAGGATTAATTTCAAAATCAACATCTTCTGCTTCAGGAAGTACCGCAACCGTAACAGCCGATGTATGTATTCTACCCTGGGTCTCTGTTTCCGGTACTCTCTGAACCCTGTGGACACCGCTTTCAAACCTTAACTGGCTGTAAGCCCCCGCTCCTTTAATAAGAAGGATGACCTCTTTTAAACCTTTAAGACCGGTCATATTTTGGCTCATTATCTCAACCTTCCAGTTACGGTTTTCAGAATATTTTGAATACATTCTGAAAAGATCATAAGTGAAAAGAGCTGCTTCATCGCCGCCGGTTCCGGCTCGGATCTCTAAAATTACATTTTTATCATCACGGGGGTCTTTGGGTAACAGCAAGACCTGAAGCTTAGCTTCGATTTCTTCAATTTCTTCTTTTAGAAGCGGGATCTCCTCCTTTGCAAGTTCACTAATCTCATCATCAGACTCGTCTACCATCTGTTTATTTTCTTCAAGATCTTTAGATACAGACTTATATCTTTTGTACAGCTCTACAATGGATTCAATTTTTGAACGTTCCTTTGTTATTGCCTGATATTTATTTCTGTCTTCATAGACAGACGGATCAACCAGAAGAGTTTCAAGTTCATTAAAGCGAGCTTCCACTTCTTCCAGTTTATTTAACATTGAACTCACAAACATTCTCCAATCAAACGTTAAAAAACAGATTTAAAAAGCCCGGATATTGCACTCATCGCTGCAGTATCCGGGCAGTCCTCTGCTTACCGATTATAGCCTGTAACTGAATAATAAAAGCTTCATTACAAACTTATTTTCAGTAAACGTATTCTTTTTATTTTTTGCCGTATTTTTTCTGAAATTTTTCTACGCGGCCCGCAGCATCAACGATCTTCTGCTGACCTGTGAAAAAGCCATGACACTTTGAACAAATTTCAACGTTTATTTCGTTTTTAGTTGAACGTGTCTCAAATGTGTTTCCACAGGCGCATTTTACGACTGATTTTTCGTATTTCGGATGAATACCCTCTTTCATATTATTACTCCTCAACTATTTATTGGTTCATAGAATCTAAAAATTCTTCATTTGTTTTCGTATCTTTCATTTTCTCTATAAGAAATTCCATTGAATCAATGGTAGAAAGTGGCTGCAGCACCTTTCTTAAGAGCCAAACTCTTTTCAATATATCATCCGGTAAAATAAGTTCCTCTTTACGGGTCCCTGATCGATTAATATCTATTGCCGGATATACTCTCCTATCGGACAGTTTTCTGTCAAGATTAATTTCCATATTGCCGGTACCCTTAAATTCTTCAAAGATCACTTCATCCATCCTGCTGCCGGTATCAATAAGGGCTGTTGCAATTATGGTAAGACTTCCGCCATCTTCAATATTTCTTGCTGCACCAAAAAATCGTTTCGGCCGGTGAAGTGCATTTGAATCAACACCGCCGGAAAGGACCTTGCCGCTCGGCGGCACAACAGTATTATATGCTCTTGCAAGTCGTGTTATACTATCCAGTAATATTACCACGTCCTTATTATGTTCCACCAGCCTTTTCGCTTTTTCAATTACCATCTCAGCAACCTGTACATGTCTTGTCGCCGGCTCATCAAAGGTTGAACTTATAACTTCACCTTTTACAGATCTCTGCATGTCTGTAACTTCTTCAGGACGCTCATCAATTAAAAGAACAATAATTTCAATTTCTTTATGGTTTTTGGTTATTGCATTTGCAATATTCTGAAGAAGCATTGTTTTACCGGTTCTAGGCGGAGAAACGACCAGCGCTCTCTGACCTTTACCCAGCGGTGTCAAAAGGTCCAGCACACGTGTGGACAGATTATCAGGTACAGTCTCCAGCAATATTCTTTCCTCAGCATAAAGCGGAGTTAAATTATCAAACAGAATTTTATCCCGTGTCTTGTCAGGACTCTCAAAATTCACATTTTCAACTTTTAGAAGAGCAAAATATCTCTCTGAGTCTTTGGGAGGTCTTATCTGACCGGAAACGGTATCACCGGTTTTAAGATTAAAACGTCTTATCTGAGAGGGGGATACATATATATCATCAGGACCCGGTAAATAATTATAATCAGGAGCTCTTAAAAAACCAAAACCGTCCGGAAGAATTTCAAGCACACCTTCGCCATAAATCATTCCGTTTGATTCAATCTCTGACTGAAGAAGTGCGAAAATAAGATCCTGTTTGCGCATCGTACTTGCGCCTTCTATATTCCTTTCCTTCGCAACATCCATCAGTTCATTGATTTTTTTCGATTTTAGTTCTTTTAAATTCATTAAGTATCTCCCAAGGATTTTTTCAAATTAATTATAAAACATGTTGCTCTGAGCTCATCAGTTAAGTAATATACCTACTCTCAATTGTTATCATGCAGTCTTATTTGAATCATTTTTTGAATTCTTCAATAGATTGTCAGGAAAAGAGTGTATTTGAATCTGGGCTTTTAGATAGGCAGGTATTTGATGTTAATAATCTTATAGGATTTTATTGTCTCCTTTAAAATTTATGCTGACTCGCAGTATCTATTTATTATTAGTAATTTTTGAGAAGAAATTATTTTCAGGTTAATCTCTTGAGCTGAGTGTTATTGGTGAGATTAATAGGGCAATTGGTTTTTATTTGATATTTGAGTTGCTTGCTTAATATATGAAATATAATGTTTTTCTAAACAATTGTCAAGATTTTTATTAAGGCAAGACTATACATGAAGCTTAATAACATAAAATCATATTTGATGATTTCATAGAAACCGGTCTTTAGACGCTTTCAGCTTAAATTATGGGAAACTTATCATTTTAAACCGCTAAATGATCTTAGCTGTCAACAAGCTTTAAATATATATTCTTAACACTGTTTTTAAGATCAGTTAAACTGCTGCTGTTCTCTATAATAATGTGAGCAAATTTTCTTTTTTCATCAATAGACAACTGCGATCCGACTCTTTCTTCCGCTTCTGTAACTGAAATATTGTCCCTTTTAATAAGACGTTTCACCTGGGTCTTCCTGTCAGCATACACAAGAATCACCCTGTCAAAATCATCCTGAATCCCGCATTCGATTAAAAGAGGAACATCTGCAATAATAACCGGATTTTTATCTTTAATTTTTGTATTTTGAATTTCTGACATTAATTTTGAAATTATTAAAGGATGCAGACAGTTATCCAGTTCAGCTCTTGCTTTCTTATCCGAAAATATCTTTCTGCCGAGTTTTTCACGGTCGATATTTCCATCCGGATGCAAAATTATATCACCAAAACAATTAACAAGACTCTTCCAGCCATCCTCCCCCGGGCGGACTATTTCTCTTGCAATTATATCAGCATCAACAATAGCAGCACCCAAAGATTCAAATGCAGAACAGACTGTACTTTTACCGCTTGAGATACCGCCTGTGAGACCCGCAGTTATCATTTATCTTCTCTTAAAACATTTAAAACATTTAAAAAATCATCGGCCAGCGGTACTTCAAATTGCATGGCTTCATTCGTTTCCGGATGAACGAACTCCAGGAATCCGGCATGGAGCAAAGGTCTTTTTAAACCCTTTATCAGATCAAGCAGTTTTTTTTCAGTGATAGGCTTTAACCTTTTAGTCGTTCCATAATCAAGGTCATTTACGATTGGATGAGCAATTGCGGAAAGGTGGACCCTGACCTGATGCGTCCTTCCTGTTTCAAGCTTAGCCTTTATCAGAGATAATTTGTCAAAACGCTCCAAGACTTCCCAATGCGTAACTGCATTCCTTCCTCTTCTTGTTATGGTTGACATCTTTTTACGATCGGTATTATGCCTGCCGATAAGCATGTCAATTGTACCTGAATCTTCAGGCATAAGGCCATAAACAAGTGCACGGTATTCTCTTTTAACACTATGTTCTTCAAACTGTCTGCTTAAACTGATATGTGCCTTATCATTTTTAGCTGACACCATAACCCCGGTAGTTCCTTTATCCAGCCGATGGACGATACCCGGCCTCACAGCACCTCCGATTCCGGAAAGATTTTCACAATGGTACAGCAAAGCATTAACAAGTGTTCCGGTATAATTCCCCGCAGCGGGATGAACAACCATACCGGCCGCTTTGTTAATGACGATAACGCTGTCATCCTCAAACAGCACATCAAGTTTAATATCTTCGGGAACAACGTCAATTGAGACGGGTTCAACCATTTCAATTTCTATTAAATCTCCATGATTTACATGATATGATGCTTTTTCAATTTTTAAATTTACCAGGGCCCTTTTATCCTTGATCGCTTTTTGTACCTGTGAACGGCTGAACAGCACACCTTTAGAGCTAATAAACACATCAAGCCTTACACCGGAATCCGATTCAGAAACTTCTAAACTTATTTTTTCCATATTCCTTTTCTTTCATTTATTAAAAAGTAAAAGCAGATTCAGTAAAAGAACCATGGTAGCGTCAAGATATTTAAATTTAATTATTGATCGGGAGTGTGCCACACCGATCGCAGCTTGCTGCGGGAAGTATCATATATTTACGAATTTTTTTTAATTATACTGCATATAAGATTCGGCAGGATTTCGATCTCGTCATCAAGAAGTGTCCTCATATCAAACAACACCCGATCATTTTTTATGCGGGCAATCACAGGAGGCGTAAGTTTACGCAGCATATTTTCAAACGCATTAACCGCTAAAGGCGCGGTATCAACAGCGACTGCATATGTGGGTATATCATTCAAAGGATATGCACCGCCGCCGACCTGAGAGGAATCTTTAACGATCTCAGCTTTATCTGAAGAGCCGCGGTCGTTAATCGCCTGAGCCAGGACTTCGGCCCTGTTTTTGAGCTCAGGTTCTGATAATTTTAGCATTTTAATAACTGGAATATCAGCAGCATTCTCTTCACTTAACGCATACGCTTTTAAAGTCGCCTCCAGTGCGGCCAGAGTTAATTTATCAATCCTTAAAGCGCGATTCAGCGGATTTTTTGCCAGCAGATCCAGGAACTTATTTTTCCCTACAATAATTCCGGCCTGGGGACCGCCTAAAAGTTTGTCTCCGCTAAAAGTTATAATATCTGCCCCCGATAAAACTTCATCCTGAACAGTAGGTTCATCTTTTAGGCCAAGTTCTTCTGCTTTTATAAAATTACCGCTTCCCATATCAAGAAGAAGCGGAAGATTATTCTTCTTTGCAAGTTTATTTAACTCTGCAAGTTCTACCTCGGAAGTGAAGCCGACAATTCTGTAATTACTGGTGTGAACTTTAAGGATCATTTTCGTATTTTTAGTTATTGCATTTTTATAATCCTCAAGGTGAGTCCTGTTTGTCGATCCTACTTCAACAAGTTTTGCACCGCTTTGTTCCATTATTTCAGGAATCCTGAAACTGTCTCCTATTTCGATCATCTCACCTCGTGATATGATAACCTCATATCCCTTTGCAAAGGTAGAAAGACAAAGCAGAACTGCGGCAGCATTATTATTAACGACTATCCCTGATTCCGCACCTGTAATATCCTGCAACAGACCTTTTACATGAGAATAGCGTTGACCTCTTTTCCCGGTTGATATATCAAACTCAAGATTTGAATAGTATCTTGCCGCATCTGTTACCGCCTGAACAGCATCATCAGAAAGAGGAGCCCTGCCAATATTTGTATGAATGATGATACCGGTTGCATTAATAACCCGTTTAAAAGACGGTTCTTTCATATGAATTATCTTTTGTCTAATATCTTCAGCATTTACCGGTTGAAGCTTTTGTAAATTTTCCGTCATTGATTCATCCATAAGAAGTATCGTTTTGCGTTTATCTTCCAGAATAAGCTGAACCGCACGCAGTATCATTGAACGGTTATATTCTTTACTTACTTTCTTAATATCTGGAGATCTCAATACTTCATCTACAGAAGGAATCTCTCTCAAAAGCTTATTTTTTTTTACTGAACCCATTTGATTAAAATATTTTATATAGTTGTCGTTTTTTAAAAATTATCATAACAGACAGTATAGAGCAAACTAAAATAACTTGACAATTTTTGTGATTTTACATTATTTAGTTTAAATATACTATTAATTTTCAATAATCATTTAAAGGATTCCAGATGAAAATACTTATAACCGGCGGCGCAGGATTTATAGGATCACACGTAGCTGACATATTAACCGCAGACAAAAATAATCTGATCGTACTGGACAACCTCTCAACCGGTAAAAAAGATAACATTCCCTCTAGTGCTGAATTTTATGAAAAAAGCATTACAGATCCTTCCATAGCCGAAATATTTAAAAAAGAAAAACCTGGAGTCGTCATACACCATGCAGCCCAGGTCTCTGTCCCCGCCTCCGTTAAAGACCCGTTTAAGGATATGGAAATAAACATCAAAGGAACGCTGCAACTCCTGGAAGCCAGTGTAAAACACGGCGTGAAAAAGTTTATCTTTGCTTCAACCGGCGGTGCGATCTACGGTGAGCATGATTATTTTCCTGCAGATGAAAACCACCCTTTACAGCCCCTTAGCCCTTATGGGATCTCAAAACTTTGCGCAGAGAAATATCTTTATTCCTATTACAACACCTACGGACTAAAGTATACCGTACTGAGGTACAGCAATGTCTACGGTCCGAGGCAGGATCCCTTTGGTGAAGCAGGGGTAATTGCCATTTTTTTAATGAAGATGCTCGGCAAAGAACAGCCCGTTATTAATGGAACAGGTAAGCAGACCCGGGATTTTGTCTATGTAAAGGACGTTGCAAGGGCAAATCTCCAGGCAGTCAAAAGTGATGTGATCGGTGCAGTTAATATAAGTACCGGCAGAGAAATAACCATAAACGAGACTTTTTCATTATTAAACAACATAACAGGATCAGACCTGCCGGAAAAACATGGCCCTGCACTTGCCGGTGAACAGATGCGAAGTGTCCTGTCCTATGAAAAAGCAAAACAGAATATTTCATGGGAGCCCTCAGTTTCTTTTGAAGATGGGCTTAAACAGACTTTTGAGTTTTTCAGAAAATCATATGGACTAAATAAAACTTAATCTATAAATTAATGTTAAAGTTTTATCTGTTTTAAATCGAAATGTATATATGCTATAATATTAATAAACGATAACTTTATAAAAGCATATAACACACAATAACATGCTACAGAATATTGCAATTTCAATATACGTCCTATTGTTAATGTCAATTGTTAATGTCATAGATAGTCATGCGAATATCTTCAGTACAGACATTAATCAGATTGTAACAGATGCACTTCAAAGCAGTAACCCGAAAAAGGTGGATAAATGCTTAAATAAAGTAATAAAAAACAACTACTTAACCGGTGTCCTGAAAATAAGGAGACATGCAAGAAGCATGTTAATGCTTGAAAGAACTAAAATAATAAGGTCTAATAAAATAACCCAAAAACAGATCCAAAAAATGCTT
This sequence comes from uncultured Thermodesulfobacteriota bacterium, assembly GCA_964387595.1. Classification (GTDB taxonomy): domain Bacteria; phylum Desulfobacterota; class WTBG01; order CAIYCZ01; family CAIRTM01; genus JAHEEI01. The sequence continues at coordinate 10,563 of CAYLYF010000039.1, forward strand.
GTCCCGTGGGTACAAATTGATAAAAAAACGGTTGAATACTTTAAGAAAAAAAAGGTCAATCAAAAAGGCAAGGAAAACCCTCTTTTTATGTACCATCAATAAAAAATAAAGAATTACTGGAGAACTACAATGCTTAAAAAAGCCATATTAATAATTCTGATATCAGCTTTCATGCTTCCAGGCATATCAAACGCTTCATATTTCACTATTCTTCTTAAAAACGGTAATGATATAACCGTTGCCAACTATTGGGATCTAAAATCAAAAATCCTCTATTACACTAAAGCAGGCTCAGTAGAACTGCCAAAGTTAATCATTGAAAATATTTCAACTTCAGAGGGCACACTCCAGCCCAAAATAGGATTTTATCCAACTGATGACTACTTTGATCAGCTTGAAAAATCAAAGAACAAAGAAGAACTATTATCAACAGACACAGAAGATGAGCCAGATGCCAGAGATGTTGAACTGACGGATGACCTTAAAGACAGAATATCCATTATGGATATAAACATAGAAAATCTGAAAAAAAACAAGATCACCTATGCCGGGCAAAAACAGAAAATGATCGATCAAAAAAAGAGGCTAAGCGAAAGAGCTGAGAATTATAAAAAAGACACTTATACCGATCCCGACACCATAAATACAAAGGTTGCTAATCTTCAGGATAAAATATCACAAATTGATAATAATATTTCAGCAATTGACGCTAAGATAGATCAGACAGATAATTTAATGATAAGACAGGAAAACATGCGTAAGCGTCTTGAAAAGCAACTGGCGAGCAACAAATAAAAAACTATCGGTTATTTAAAATATTGCTGAAATCATATAGAGATACAAAGTAAAAAACAGTTATTCTATAGGCCCCTGCCGGCATAGCTGTAGCCCTATCCTGACAGATTCAAATGTCCTGCCGTTTTAAATCCCGGGTACAAATTCACAAACATGAACTATTATCATCAATTCTAAACAACTTGTATCAAACCGTTATTAATGTTACTTAATTAAATAATCAAAAAATTAATCATTAAAGTTGAAACGTTGGATATCTTATTTGGTATATTAGCAGAAAGCTGGAATATTCTAAACAACTCAGCCCTGTTTATCCTGTTTGGCCTGTTTATGTCTGGGATAATTAAAATATTTATGCCGGAAGGATTTGTTGAGAAACATCTGGGAACAAACAATATCACCTCTGTACTGAAAGCCTCACTGATCGGAACGCCTCTTCCGCTATGTTCCTGCGGCGTTGTTCCTGTTTCAATCGGCTTAAGAAAACAGGGGGCAAGCAAAGGTGCTACAGCCGCATTTATGATCTCAACACCTGAAACAGGTGTTGACTCAATTTCCATAACCTATGCTTTGCTTGATCCTATCATGACAATAATAAGACCCCTTGCTGCATTTTTAACCGCTTTTACTGCCGGCATCATGGTCAATCTTCTGCCGGATGAATCTACCGGTGATGGTCCTGTTGATAATCCTGCCTGCTCATGCGCATCAGAAAAAAAGATAAGCAGTAAATACTGCAATCAGAAGCCCACACTTTATAAACGTTCTGTATCCAGTTTTTCTTTTGCGTTTAAAGAACTGTTAGCGGATATTGGCGTATTTCTGATTACCGGATTTATTATTGCCGGCACAATCACCTATTTTGTTCCGGATGGTTTTATTGAAAACAATCTGGGTGCGGGCCTCAAACCTATGTTGATAATGCTTTTGATCGGTATTCCGGTTTATGTCTGTGCTACCTCTTCAACTCCAATTGTTGCGGCACTTGCGATGAAAGGTCTTTCGCCGGGAGCGGCTATTGTCTTTCTTCTGGCCGGTCCGGCAACAAATGCGGCTACCATTACTGTAATTGCAAACCTGCTGGGTAAAAAAGTTGCGGCTGTTTATGTGATTACGATCGCAGTCATTTCTCTTATCATCGGCTATGCTGTTAACAGTTTATACAGTTTTCTGTCAATCGATATCAGCAGCTGGGTTACCGTGACCGGTGGGATGGAAAACAGCATTCTGACAAACACCGCATCGTTATTTCTGCTTGCACTTATCATCAGATCACGGATCATTAAATCCTGACCCGCAAGCACCTTAAGTTAATTAAACTATTTCAATCATTCGATCAACCGCACTGCGGGCTTTTTTACAGATTTCATCAGGTACTTTTATTTCATGCTGCATACTTTCAAGTGACCATAATATCTTTTCCAGGGTGATCTTTTTCATATTTGGGCATTCTGCTGCCTCAGATGCAGGATAAAATTTCTTGTCCGGATTCTCTTTCATAAGTCTGTGCATTATCCCAATTTCAGTCGCAAAAATGATCTCTTTTACATTAGTCTCTTTGACATACCTGCAGATACCTTCGGTTGATAGGACCTCATCTGCAAGTTCTAACACCGCCTGGGTACATTCAGGATGTGCAAGCACCTTTGCGTCAGGATACGCTTTTTTCTTTTCAATAATGTCTTCAGGCTGAATCTTAACATGCGTTGGACAATAGCCGTTCCACAACGTAAACTCTTTACCGGATTTTTTGCTTAGATAAGACCCCAGATATTTATCCGGAACAAAAATAATATCTTCAATATCCTTTAATTTGTCCAGCAGCTTTACAGCATTACCTGATGTACAGCAGATATCCGTCTCAGCTTTAACCTCAGCTGTTGTATTGACATAGGCAATTACCGTAGCTCCGGGTCTGCTTTTTTTAAGTTCTCTGAGCTGATCAGCAGTGATCATATCAGCCATTGGACAGCCCGAATGAACATCAGGTAAAAGAACTGTTTTTTCCGGAGAAAGAATATAGGCTGTCTCTGCCATAAAATGAACGCCGCAAAAAACAATGACGTCCGCATCCGTATCTGCAGCGATCCTGCTTAAGGCAAGAGAATCTCCTGAAAAGTCTGCAATATCCTGCACTTCGGGTCTCTGATAATTGTGAGCAAGAATAACCGCATTTCTTTCTTTTTTAAGCTTGTCAATTTTTTCAATGATCTGCTTATCATCCATCTTTAACATTTCCTTCCAAAAATATAAGTAAAATTGTCTTAATTAAAATTCTTTTTTGAGTAATACCTCATCCATACTGCCGCTCCTAAAACCTTCCATATCAAGAGTCACGTAAGTATATCCAATATCCTTAAAAGTAGCAATTACGGCTTTTCTAATGCTGCTATCAAGAAAAACCTGAATGTCTTTTGAAAGAACCTCTATCCGTGCAGTATCAGCATAATGACGGACACGGAACTGACCATCAATATATTTTCGAATACATGCTTCTGCCTTCTCAACCTTTAAAACATCTTTCTCCTTAAGCATTACCCCATAAGGAAAACGGCTGGCAAGACACGCGCATGAGGGTTTATCCCAGGTCAAAATCCCAAGGCGCTTTGAAAGAATTCTTATTTCCGCTTTTGTTAAACCGCAATCCTTAAGAGGACTTTTAATTCCCAGTTCATCTAAAGCACGCATTCCGGGCCGATAGGTTTTGGCGTCGTCTGCGTTTGTGCCGTCCAGGACAACAGAACAATTATTATCTGCAGCAAGTGACTTCATCTTTATAAATAAACGGCTCTTACAGACATAACACCTGTCAGGCGCATTTTTGATAAAAGCCTTATCAGAAAGAGCACTGTTCTCAACAGTTATATGTTTAACCTCAAACAGAGAGGCGGTCTTTACAGCAGATTCAATTTCATGCGCAGGGTAAAGCGGTGAAACAGCAGTGACTGCTAAAACAGAAATACAGGGGGCCTTCTTTGCGGCTGCCAAAAGAAAAGTACTGTCCACTCCGCCTGAATAGGCGATCATTATACTTTCAAATGAAAGCAGCATTTCATATAATTTTTCAAACTTTTTTTCAAGATCACTCATGGTCATCTAATAAAATAAAAAGCCCCGGTCTTGTATCAGGCACAGATCTCAAGCCCAAGATCAGTTAACACCCGGATATCATCTTCTAAAGATCTGCCCTTCACCGTTAAAAGATTACCGATGATCATTCCATTTGCGCCGGCAAGAAAAACCAGATGCTGAGCATCCTTAAATACTTCAAGTCTGCCTGCTCCGAGCTTGATATCTTTATCCGGCATGATAAAACGGGAAAGCGAAATAAGTTTAATGGCTTCCCAGGTGGAGATGATCTCACTGTTTTCAAGAGATGTACCTTTAATCGGAACCAGAAAATTAAGCGGAACTGAATCCGGATCACACCCTTTGATTTCATACATCAGGTCTATCCTGTCCTTTACCGACTCACCGAGTCCCAGGATCCCGCCCACACAAGTCTCAAGACCCGCCTCTTTTGCATGATTAATTGTTCTGATCCGATCATCATATGAATGGGTCGTACATATTTCAGGATAAAACTTTCGGGAAGCCTCAAGGTTATGATGATAACGCTTCAATCCGGCCTTTTTAAGGCCTAAAAACTGTTCCGTTGATAATATCCCGAAAGATCCGCAGGGAAGCTGTTTTAAACCCTTTTCTTTAAAACCGGCAATCGTTTTTTTCAATGATTGAAAATCATCGATTCCCAAACCCTTACCCGCTGTTACGATACTGAACCTTTTACTGAAAAGCTCTTCAGCAGCAGCCGCAGCAAGTATCTCATCGGGGTGCATTAAATTATATGTTTTTAAATCAGTATTATGGTGAATAGACTGTGCACAAAAGCTGCAGTCCTCACTGCATCTCCCGCTCTTTGCATTCACAATCGAACAGGTTTTAACACGATTGCCTTTAAAATGACAACGAAGTTCTGTTGCGGCATAAAGCAGTACATGCAAAGCATCTTTTTTAAGGTGCAATATTTTCTCAGCAACATCCCTGCCGCAGGAATCACCCTTTATTATTCTATCTGCATGCTGTAGAAGCCATTTATAATCATTCATTTTTGAGCACCTCATCTATCACACCGCCGCCAAGAACAATGTCATTATCATAAAACACAACGGACTGTCCACGGGTTATAGACAGCTGCGGATCCTTAAACACTACTTTGGCTCTCCCCTTCTCAAGCGGTATAAGCTCGGCAGCCTGAGGATCATGATTATGTCTTATCTTTGCCATAACCAATAAAGGCTTATCCGGCAGATCAATTGAAACATAATTTAGATCACCGGCGACTAAAGTATCTGCATAAAGAAGTTCTTTTGGGCCCGCAACGATCGTATTATTTTCGGGATCAATATCAACCACATAAAGCGGTTCAGCAGCAGCAATACCGATACCCTTTCGCTGTCCGATTGTAAAATTTATAATACCCTTATGGGTTCCGATTTTTTTGCCTGTATCATCAATAATATTTCCCGGTTTTTTTTTATCCTCTGGGAAAAGTCCGGAATAACTGCCGCCTTTAATAAAATCCTGACTGTCCGGACGCATACAGACAGAAAGATTTAGTTCTTTGGCTCTTTTTCTTACCGATTCCTTTGAAAAACCACCCAGAGGAAAAATTAGAGATTTAAGCTGATTAGAATTTAAACCATAAAGAAAATATGATTGATCTTTAGGAAGAAAACTGCCCCGCATTAAAAGGTACCTTTTTTTATTTTCATCATATTTTGTTCTTACATAATGACCGGTTGCGAAATAATCAAAATCAATACCGTTCGTTTTTGCTTTTTGAAGCATTTTCCCGAATTTAAGCATTGGATTACAACGGGTACAGGGATTCGGCGTTCGCCCGTTGGAATATTCATTTTTAAAGTAGTCCAGAACGTTTTTTTGGTATTCTTCTTTCAGGTCAATGGTAAAATGATCAATACCTATAAAACTGCAAACATCTTTTATCAGCAGCAGCTCCTCCTCCTCACCGGGACCATAGCAGGCATGTCCGCTGCCTTTTCCTGATACAGGCTCACCATTATAAACAGACATGGTCAGGCCGACAACCTCATAGCCCTCGTTTTTAAGTAATAGCGCTGCAAGAGAAGAATCTACGCCGCCGCTCATGCCGACAGCAACTGATTTATTATTTACCATATTATTATCAGGATTAAATTTTGATACATTTATTGAAGTTTGATACGTGTGTTCTCCAAAAGTAATTATCCACGGCTAAAGAGGCTGTATCATAATTGTTAAACAAAAAAAAAGGCCTTCAATTTTGGTCCTCAGGATATTATTTTTTATTTTGAATGGCTTGACCCTGCCAAAAAATTAAGTTTAAAGGCTAAGTTTTGTATTATGACACAGTCTCAAAAGCCGTGGCCTTAATCTTATAATTATAAAAATCAGACAAATTAATAAATTTACAAATGGTAAGCTGAAATGGACATGAAACGTAAGAAGATGTTCCTTGCTTAACCATTGTCAATATCATTAATACGGCTGCATACAGGACAGCCCTGATCTTTATGCTGAGGAATCGTCATAAACTCCATGATACTTCCATCCCAAATCAAAAGAGACCCCAGTAAATTTGTTCCTACGCCGCTCAAATACTTTACAGCTTCAAGCGCCTGAATTGATCCCATAACTCCGGCTGTTGCTCCAACAACAGGAAATACAACAGGAGGCGGAGATCCGGGGTTAATACACCATAAACAGGGTGTTTCCGGAGTTTTAATCATAGTCAGCTGACCGCGCATACCGTATATTCCAGCATGGATCATGGGAATACTTTTTTTTACAGCATATTCATTGATATAGTGACGCGTATCAAAATTATCCAGACAATCAATGATCAGATCAACATCACCTATTACTTGACCGGCATTCTCTTCAGTAATTTTATCAGTTAATGCTTCAACTTTTATATCAGGGTTTAATCGCTCAAGAGTCTCTTTTGCCGATACAGCCTTATTGATGCCTATTCGTTTATCATCATGAAGAATCTGCCGATTAAGATTTGATAATTCCGGCTCACCAAAATCACAGATCCTTATATTACCAACACCTGCCACCGCTGTATAAATTGAGACCGGACTGCCTAAACCACCTGCACCTGCAATAAAAACTTTTGAGTTTTTAAGTTTTTGCTGGACATTTTCTCCCCAGCCTTCCATGAGCATCTGTCTATGATAACGCTCTTTTTCAGAATGAGTTAAGTTCTTCAACTTAATACCTCAACTATTATCAGCAGTATAATTAATTCTAATTTTCAAGCAAACGAACAACAGCTCATTTTATTTACCGCATACCGGGCAGTCGGGATCTTTTTTAATGTCTATCTTTTGAAAATCCATGGTGTCTCCGTCCCAGATCAAGAGTATATTTTTCAGATTCTCTCCAATACCGACGATCCATTTTAGAACTTCAGCTGCTTCAATTGTTCCGATTATTCCGGGAGTTACGCCGACAACAGGAAAAACATCTTTAGGAACAGCGCCGGGAAAAACACATCTTAAACAGGGGGTTTCAGGTGAATGAATAAAAGTTACCTGACCGGAAAGACCGTGTATACCGGCATGAACAAAGGGTATTGAGTTTTTAACTGCAAATTCATTTAAAACATGTCTTGTCTCAAAGTTATCCAGGCAATCCACCATAATATCGGCATCAGCCACAGCACTTTCAACACTATTTTTATTAATTCGTTCGGTTACCGGCCTGACCGTAACATTTGGATTTAGCATATTTAGTGAATCTTTTGCGGAAAGGGCCTTATTTACACCAATATCAGCATCACTGTGAAGTATCTGTCTATTAAGGTTGGAAAGCTCCGGTTCTCCATCATCACAAATAATAATCGTTCCCACACCGGCAGCAGCGAGATACACTGCTGCGGGCGAGCCAAGACCGCCTGCACCCGCGATAAATACAGTTGCATTATTAATGCGTCTCTGTCCTTCATCACCCCAGCCGCTGATTATCATCTGACGGGCATAACGTTCATTTTCAAAAGATATTTTTTTCAAAACACAACCCATTAAAAAGTTATAACAAGAGCTTTAAACGGGCAGATTGAGATACAAAGCTCACATGCAATACATTTTTCTTTATCAAAGCTGACTTCCATCGTATCTCTGTTCACAGACATGGCCTGGGTTGGACATGCGGGTATACAGGCAGTACAATGGGTACACTTGTTTTCATGCCATTTAATATCATGGGCAAGTGATTCAACATTAATCCCCTGATTTTTAAGATATTCAACGCCTTCATTAAGAGAATTTTTATTACCGGAAAGCTCAAGGACCAGACGTCCCTCTTCATCCGGTGTCACCAACCCTCTCATTATATTAAACTTCAAATCATAATCTTTTACCAGATGATAAGTTATCGGCTGACTGACCAGAGAGGATGGAAACGTCAGAACAATACGTTTTTTTAACATGATGATCTCCTCTTATAGCTCTTTATTTTTCAAAGGCTTTTCATTTAACATTTTAATACTGACATCAGACCCTACACCAGCAATAGGAGAAACCGCATCTGTCAGATAAAAATCTTTTTTAAGAATTTTTTCTTTTAACAGTTCAGCAATCTTTCTTGCCTTGCTGTAACTTGACATGGCACCGGTCTGAACATTTTTACCCTTTACCGTAATCAATCCGGATTTTAACTCAGCATAGGTGACCTCACACAGACTTCCGGGTTTAACCTGGGGATAGGCCTCGCTGTAATCAACCACCTGTGCAATAATATCTTCATCTTTAACTGCCGTATGTTTTAAAATATCCTCGTTTAAGATTGGGATGGGAACACCAATTCCAATCGTTAATGAAACCCCATAGCCCGTAAAACTGGCTCCGCGCAGCCATTCAGAACTCATTTTCTTCAAATCACCGATAACGGCTAATGTTCCGGAGGGTACCTCAGGCACCCCGTTTTCTCCGCGTCTGACATTGGGATTATGCTGGGTTCCCTGCCATACGACATAACCTTCACCGCCGCCCAGAAAAATCCTAGTTCCGATTCCGATCGTTTTATAACAGGGATCATTTAAAAGCGGTGAAAGCTGACCGGCACTGGAATAATTTGCATTCGCAAGACGGGGCCGTAAAGTTCCCATATAGGTGTATATTATCTTGTCAGAAAGATTAACCGCCACATTATAATTCTGATAACAGTTTCTGGGATTAAAAAGAACAGCTTCATTCATATCTTTTAGTTTTATCTCCGTCTCAAGTTCCCGGCGGGGATAACAGTCTGTTCCATAAGCGGAAGCTTTAAGCGCTACACTTTTTCCCGCCACCAGATCCTCGATCACATGGGCACCGCCGTACTTAAAAGCACCTGGAAATACAGAATTTTTCGGATCCCCATCCTGACAGGCCGTTGCCCCCATAAACACATCTACTGCTGCGAGCCCTGTATATGCGGGTACATCATTCATGGTACAGCTGCCGCCGCCAATTTTTATCCGGGGTTTTGTATGGCCAAAATTAAAATATGCACCTGATGAACACATCGGGCCAAATGTCCCGGTGGTCACAACATCCACCTCTTTTGCTGCTGCAGCGACACCTTTTTTCTCAACGATATCTATGATTTCTTCTGCGGTCACCACAACCGCTTTTCCTTCTTTTATTTTTTTATTTATCTCAATAACTGTTTTAGCCATATTTCCTCCACTAAACATTGTCTATCTTTTAAGTACAATAATTAATTATATAAGACTGATAAATCTCAGAACACCTTGCCGACGGAAAAGCATCACTTATGAAAGAGTCCTGTTGTCAGGTACCTTTCCCCGGTGTCAGGTAAAATTGCAACAATTAACTTATCCCGGTTTTCTGTTCTTTTAGCAACTTCAACAGCCGCATATACAGCCGCCCCCGATGAAATACCGGCAAGAATTCCTTCTTTTCGTGCGAGCATTCGCGCTGTATCAATTGCCTGGGTACTGATCACTTTTATCACTTCATCAATAATATCCAAATTCAGTACGTCCGGGATAAAACCTGCACCGATCCCCTGAATCTTATGCGGTCCGGGTTTTCCTCCTGAAATAACCGGCGACTCTTCCGGTTCAACGGCAATCACCTTCAATGTTTTTTTTCTTTTTTTAATCGTTTCTCCGACACCGGTTATCGTACCGCCGGTACCCACACCGACAACAAGGATGTCAATTTCACCGGCAGTATCTGTCCAGATTTCTTCAGCCGTCGTCAAACGATGAACCTCAGGATTGGCGGCGTTTTTAAATTGCTGCGGCATAAAATATTCGGGGTTTTCACGGGTCAGCGCTTCCGCTTTTCCTACCGCCCCTAACATCCCCTCAGCTCCGGCAGTTAGAATAATCTCAGCACCCAACAGGGCCAGCAGCTGTCTTCTCTCAATACTCATCGTATCCGGCATGGTCAAAACCAGCCTGTACCCTTTCGCCGCACAAACAAAAGCAAGACCAATACCCGTATTCCCGCTGGTCGGTTCGATGATGACGGTTTCAGGTTTTATCTTACCCGCCTTTTCTGCTGCCTCGATCATGGCAGCCCCGATTCTGTCCTTTACACTTGAGCAGGGATTGAAGGACTCAAGCTTAACCGCTATTTTTACACCCATTTCTTTATTAATATTCTTTAAATAAGCCATAGGAGTCCTGCCGATAAGACCGGTTATGTCGTCAGCAATATTTTTTTCAGACATTTCTTCTCTCTTCTAACAAATTAAATTGAATAATTTGACTGTTTATTAATTAAACCATCATTATCAAGCAGGCTTTGCAGGGTTGCTTCCTCCAAAACGCCATCAACGGCCTGTTTCATTTTAAGCCATACTTCTCTGGTACCGCAATTTGAAATTTTATCACATAATTCCGTATTTGAAAGACACTCAACAGGTTCAAAGATGCCGTCCACAGCTTCAACAATATCTTTAACCGTTATCCCTGCAGGTGTTTTTGCAAGGACATATCCTCCGCCTTTCCCCCGAATATTTTTGATGAGCCCTGCCCGTCTGAGAGCGGACAGAATATGATCAAGATATTTTGGAGATAATGACTGCCGTGCAGCAATATCTTTTAACATGGTTGTATTGCTGTCTGAATTCAGGGCAATATCAATAATCGCTCGGGTTCCATATCTGCTTTTTGTGGACAATTTCATACTTTTCCTCTTTATGTCTATTAATCTAGTAGAATTATAGATCATTTTAATCTGTTGTCAACAACAAACATAATATAAATTATCAAATTTTAAATTTTTATCAATCAGGAAAAAAAAGAAACAACATGAAGAAGCACTAATTATCAGGCAGGTTAGATCTTTTCATTAAAAATAAAAGACGGATCAAAATCCTTCCAGACAGGTTCAAGATCCCTTTTGACCAACATCTCTGCCACCTCTGAAGGCAGCCTTTTATCAGCAACCTCAAACTGCTCCAGCGACGATTCCGGATGTAAGTATCCGCCGGGATTTGTCTTTGATCCGGCACTCATCCGCGTTATCCCGATACCTGCCATACCGTCTCTAAATTCCGGCGCTTCGCGGGTAGAAAGAACCAGATCGGCATCAGGGATAATCATCCGAAGCGCGAAAACAAGCTGAGCAAGTGCCCTGTCACTCACAGTCACCTCGGGCTTAAAATTCCCCACAGCATTCCTAAATCTTGGAAATGAGATAGAGAACTGGGATCTCCAGTATTTTTTCATTAACCAGACAGCATGCATGGCAACACAGGTCATGTCGACCCTGAAATCACTTAAGCCTAAAAGTGCACCTAAACCGATTTCTCTAAAACCCGCTTTTCCGGCCCTTTCCGGTGTCTTGAGTCTGTAATCAAAATCAGCTTTAGGACCTTTATGAAGATTTTTATATATCTCACGGTTGTATGTCTCCTGATAAACGGCTATCCCGGTAACCCCGCTTTTTAAAAGAAAATCATAATCTGCTGTATCCATGGGATAGACTTCAATTGACACTGCCGCAAATTTTCTGGAAAGGATCTCTGCTATTTCTGCAATAAATTTAACCGGTACTTTATTTTTTTCCTCACCAGACACAAGCAGTATATGACGGAAACCGAGGTTATAAAGGACATCGGCTTCACTTAAAACCTCTTCCAGGGTCAGGGTAACTCTTTCAATCTGGTTATTAATATTAAAACCGCAGTAGCTGCAGGCATTTACGCACTCATTTGAGATATAAACCGGAGCATAAAGTTTAACGGTTTTGCCAAATCTCAGTAAAGTTATTTTTTTCGATAAAGCGGCCATCTTCTCAATATAACCAGAGGCAGCAGGAGAAATCAAAACCGGAAAATCATTTATGCTAAAAGTATCTTTTTCCAATACACGTTCAACATCCGCTTCTTCAGCGTCATATATTTTGGCTTTGATACGCTTAAGATCGATTTTATTAATTTCATCTAAAAATGTCATAACTATTCCAAAAAACCGGTTAAAGGACTGGATGCAGATGCCTGCGTGTTTTCTTCCACAGGTCCGGACATCAGTGCTGCTTCAGCAGCTTCAACTGCAAGTTTAAACGCTTTTGCCATCAGTACGGAATCCTTAGCCGCTGCTATCGCCGTATTCACCAGAACAGCATCTGCACCGATCTCAATTGCTTTTGCCGCATGAGAAGGCATCCCCAGACCGGCATCAACCACTACCGGAACATTAGACTGGTCTATTATTATATTTAAAAACTCTTCAGTACGGATCCCTCGGGCTGAACCGATGGGCGCGGCAAGCGGCATCACCGCAGCACAGCCCACATCTTCCAGCCTTTTACAAAGGACCGGATCAGCATGAATATAGGGGAGTACTGTAAATCCCTCCTTAACAAGCGTCTCAGCTGCCTTTAAGGTCTCATAGGGATCCGGCAGCAGATACACCGGGTCAGGGGTTACCTCAAGCTTAAGCCAGTCCAGGCCCGATGCAGCGCGGGCCAGCCTTGCCAGACGAACGGCTTCTTCGGCGTCTTTTGCACCGGAAGTATTCGGCACAACAAGATATTTATCAAAATCAATTGCGTCAAGCGTTGGATCACTTCCCGAGAGATCTACCCTGCGTAAAGCAACCGTTACAACTTCTGTTCCCGATTCATCAAGTGATGCTGCCAATGATTCCGGTGATGAATATTTACCGGTCCCCACAAACAGCCTTGATTTGAACTGTCTACCTGCAATTACAAGCGGTTTCAAATTAACCTCCTCCTACAAAGGATACGATTTCAATACAGTCATCCAGATGAACAACTGTTTCATTAAAAGATGACTGCTCTATTATTTTTCTATTGATCTCCACAGCGACACGATCCAGTTTTTTAATATTAAGATTCAAAAGCAGATCTTCTAAAGTGATGATCTCTTCACTAAATTCTTTTATTTGACCGTTAATATTCAGATTCAATCTTCTTCACCCAGTATTAATCTTAAGATCAGATGTGCCTGCATTGAAGCAGCGATACCGACTCTTGTGGCAAAAAGACCTTCGCCTTTTTCTGAATCGCTTTTCATATCACCGATTATATATAATTTATCTGATAATTTCCTTATAAGAATTTCACTTCCGCTATTTATACCGGCGATCCCGGACACCGCTGCCACATACATATCGGGAGCATACTTGCGGATCGATGAAACAAACATGGCCTTTTCCTCGGCCCGGTCTAAACATTCTGCGATCACATGACAATTTTCAAAAATCTGCACACAGTTTGACGAGGTAATTTTTTCACTAATTTCAACAAGCTCAGTAAAAGGATTAAATTTTTTTATATTTTCTGTAAGAGCAGCAACTTTTAACATCCCCAGCTGCGAAAGCGAAAATCGCTGTCTATTCAGATTTGAAGGTTCGACCCGGTCAAAATCAGCAACAATTAACTTACCTACACCGGCTCTGGCAAGATTTTCAGCAACGACTGATCCCAGTCCGCCGGCCCCTGCGATCCCGACACATGCACGTTTTAATATTTTTGACTTTTCAATCGGCTGACGGGACAAAAAAAGTTCAGCATACTCATCTTCAGAAATTTTGTTAATATCTATCATGTTGTTTTAAAAATTCTAAATCATTTTTTAACCAAAAAACATCGTTATTCCGGCTACAGAAAAATCATTTTTCATATTTTTCTTCAATTCATCAATTCGGTCATTATTTAGACCGCCAAGAAGAATAATACGCTCGCCAAAATCATCTATCAGTCTTTTTATCTTTTTTCGCGGAAATAGTTCCCGGTTATCATTTTTCTTTGAAAAAGGTTTAAAAACAGGTGAAACATATACATACGCAGCACCACTTTCAATCAGGTCAACGGCGGTATCATAATCATGTGCTGCAGCCGTCACGACAGCATATTTAGAATTCAATTTTCGAACAAAACCAATTTTAGAATTTTTATAGTGAATTCCATAAGTTAAGTCTTCTTTTTCAAGGGATACCTGATGTGAAACAATGGGTATGATAGGCGTATGAGAAACAGCTTTAATTATAGTTCCTAAATCCTGTTTATCTGACACATTCCTCAAATAAAGATAATCTACACCTGATTTTGAGAGCGCCGGAAGCTTATCAATGATACTCTTTACTTTAAAATTATCCGGAATAACTGCAAAGAATTTCATTATTTATTAAATTTATAATTGTTATTATGATAAATTTTGATTATATATTAAATAAATAAATCATGAAAGAACAATATTTAGTCAGAAGATTAGACAGCACCGGTTATTCACAAAAGTAATCATTTAAAAAAAATATCACAGGAATTCAAATAATGGCCTCAGAAGAAAATGAAATAAAATGCTGTAATGGAAAATATCATATTGAGATGGACGGTGTCTTTTACTGTATGGCACCGGAAAATTTTAAGTGCACACAGTGCGTAAAAAATGTCGGTAAATTCACAAATGGACAAAAGAAAATACTATACTGTCAGCATCATCAAAATTCATGTCCCAATTGTAAACAAGATAAGACGGGTACCTAAGCCCTATGATATAATAAACACTGTCCACGAATTTTAATCCTATGGGCATTATCAAGTGTAAAGCCCTGCCCCTTATGCTTTTCCCTTGTTAGTCAATAGTAAAGGTGTGAATCCGGATAACCATCCATCACATCAGGTCAGGTTTTAATCAATTATTTATAATTCTTTAAAAAGGAGTGTTTGAAATGACGACCCAAAAAATTATTGTTATTCTGATTTGTCTTTCCATGACTGTTTTAACCTCATGCAAAAATGACGCATATGTACAATTACTGGTTCAGGCATCAGAAATTGACAATACTATATGCAAATATACCCAGACCCTGATTGGGGATATAGATAATAGCTCCGGAATTACCGTTGCTCCCGTTAATCCGGGATCTGAGTTTACCTCTACAAAAGCAACTGTGGATAACAGCACAAATACCGCACTCCCTGTATACACAACAACCCTGGGAACATCTGATGCAATTTTTGGAAATGAAATAATCAACACCACTGTTTGGTGCAAAACGCGAATACCGGAAGCCATAAAATGGAGAACCGGAACAGACTATACAGACCATGACACATCAGCCGGCACATGCAAAGAGGTGAATCAATACGTTTATGACACAACCCTGGACCTGTTAACAGACGAGCAGAAAGAAAAATATCTCAATGAAGGCAAACAAATTATTTTTACGGATGATACCATTGTCGGAGAAGGCATACAATTTTACGCCCTTGACCAGTACAGCCTAATAGAAGACAAGGGCACTCATTTTAACATTTCTGCAGCATCTCTTGAAAGTGAATTTGATCCTGAAATTCCCGAAGACGATAGACGGGGTGCGAAATACTGTAAAATTATTGCGGCACAAAATTTTATAACATGGATGCTGAACGGGTCCTTTAAAAACAGTGACAGCTTAACAAAATCAGATCCCACCATTTTAACCTGTGATGATATGAATGATTCCGTAGGGAGTTGTTATTTTATAAATGAACATTCAAAAACATACATGTGTGAAGATTATATCGGACCAAAATTTCAAGACGTTGAGCAGCCTGAGTATAAAGATCCAGAAGCAAAATGTGTAAATGATCGTTCTGGAACTTATGTTGATGGAGTAATATGTGCTGACAGAGAAGATATAGAAGAAACCATAAGCGGAATATGTGCAATCAACGAAACTGATGACGGGGCATATACCTGGACCCTGTATGAACCTGAAGGTGAAGATGAATGTCCTCTGAGATTTTTCAACTGTGAATAGATGAAATAAAAGCAGAAGACAAAAACTTAAAAGCCTGCTCGAAATGTCAGAAACGTGAAAACGGTGTCACTCCTCCACTATTGACGATTATGTAACAAGTGGAGGTTTGACCCTAAACAATTCTCCAGATATGGCATTGCGCCTGTCACGAGCTTTTGATACGACACCGGATCTATGGCTAAACCTACAGAAAAATTATGACTTGTGGCATGCTGAAAATGATTCTAAAGACTGGCAAACAGTCAAACCCCTTAAGCTTCAACTGCTACATTCTCACGCATAGATGACAGAAACTGACTTGTTACGGTTAATTATAGATATGCACCTATTCACCTACGTCCCTTCCTTCGGTTTTTAATATTTGGATTTAAGGTTTTCTCCAAAACTCCGCGTCCTCTGCCTGTCATGAGCTTGCCTGCTTTGAGCTTGTCGAAAGAGTCGAATGGCGAGAGAACAGCTTTTTACTTAATGATTTTTAAATGCACAACTTGCAACTATCAACTGACAAGTCACTAAGGGTCAATGGCAGAGCTGACCACCTACATTGCCGCTCCGAACTGCAATTTTGCGAGTCGCGCATACACTGTATCGCGCTTTATCAGCTCTAGGTGAGAGCCGACATCAATGATTCTGCCTTCGTCCATGACAACAATGCGATCAGCTTTGAGAACCGTAGCCAATCGATGGGCGATAACAATCGTTGTGCGGTCTTTTTCCAAATGCTCCAGGGCCTCTTGTACCAGACGCTCGCTTTCAGCATCCAGAGAACTGGTCGCCTCATCCAGTAACAGAATTGGCGGGTCTTTAAGGATTGCCCGGGCAATGGCGATGCGCTGTTTCTGGCCGCCTGAAAGCCGCATCCCCCTTTCTCCCAGGAAGGTATCATAGCCTTCCGGCAGATTCCTGATAAATTCATCCGCAGCCGCTGCCCTGGCCGCTGCTTCGATCTCAGTGTCCGTAGCCCCGGGGCGCCCGAACCGGATGTTTTCACGGGCACTCGTTCCAAAAATCATTGTCTCCTGAGGTACAATGCCGACACGGGTACGTACCTCACAAGGTCGGGCCCTGGCAATATCGACATTATCAATGATGATCCGCCCCACCTGAGGATCATAAAACCGCAGCAACAGCTGAAATGCTGTACTCTTGCCGGCACCTGACGAACCAACGATAGCAATTTTCTCGCCAGGTAAAATTTCAAGGGAAAAATCATCCATTGCCAGGGTGTCAGGTCGCGATGGATAATTGAAAGAAACGTTTTCAAAGCAAATACGGCCCTCACGTGTATCAGGCAAAACCACGGGATTTACCGGGTCTTTAATAACGGGCTCTGTCTCCAAAAGTTCCACCAGCCGCTCCATAGCACCCGCTGCCCGCTGTAGTTCACCCCATACCTCGCTCAGGGAGGCTGCTGACATGGCCACAAACATGGCGTATAACACGAACTGTCCCAGTTCACCCCCGGTCATATCGCCGCCGATCACTGCACGGGCACCGATCCATAGCACAATGATCAGGGCGCCGAAAAGGCAGGTGGTGGCCACAGTAGAAAGCAAAGCCCGGGCCCAAATACGGCGCACAGCAGATCCAAAGGCTTTTTCAACCGTTTCACTAAAACGTTTACTCTCCAATTCCTCCGCAGTAAACGACTGAACCGTTTCCACTGCGTTTAGGGTTTCACCGGCCAATCCACTTGTATCGGCAATGCGGTCCTGGGAATCACGGGATAAACGCCGCACCCAGCGGCTGATCGCTAAAATGGGTATTAGTACCGCTGGCACCAGAAGTACGATATACCCCGTGAGCCTGATATTGGTAAAGGCAAGCAGCACCAGGGCACCGAAAAACTGTATTGTTGAACGCAGTATAATAGACAGGCCTACACTGGAAATGGATTGTATCAGGGTGGTATCAGCGGTCAGCCGCGAGAGGACCTCACCCGTTTTGGTCACTTCAAAAAAGGTCAGATCCATCTGAATCACATGCCGGTAAACTGCATTCCGGATATCCGCTACCACCCGCTCTCCCAGCCAGTTGATAAAATACGTGCGGGCCGCACCAAAAAGCCCCATCATCAGGGCAATGCCAAGGAAAAAATAAAAATACCGGTCAATGGTGGATGCACTTTCCGCATTAAAGCCAAAGTCGATCACATAGCGAACAGCGATCGGAAATGCTAAGAATGCAGCAGAGGAAATCAATAAAGCAGCCAGGGCCAAAAACAGCTTGCCCAGATACGGACGGATGAACGGGACAATTGCCCTCAAAGGCTTTATCGAGCTGCTCTTGGGACGATTTATGTTTGGAGAGTGCGGCGGCATAAGCAAAGATTCTCAGAGTTTGTTGTTTTTGAAAGAATCAATTATGTGAAAACACACAATAAATGTCAACACTAATCCTCACAAAAGCATCAGCTCTGTTACAGCGGCACCCTGAACCTCCCCCAGCATGCCCCCGCTTCCTACATCTAATGCATTTATGCAAGCCTGACCCCATATTATTCGTTGAAATAGACGGTAAATTCTACTGCATGGCCCCGCCAAATTATAAATGCGGTAGGTCCGTAAAGGATGTGGGAAAATTTACAGAAGGTGAAAAGAAGATCCTGTACTGCAAAAATCGTCAATATCCCTACACCAAATGCAAATAGAAAAAAGACTGACAGAATAGATTGTCGATTGAATCAATGATCAAACTATCGTCACGGTAGGAATGCCGGTTACCCGGCACCCCCCGTACAGATCCCAAGCATGCGGAACTATCGCACTGGGCTCCTACCTCAGGTCAAACACAGAAACGTTGATTCGGGTAGCCGATGCATGACTCGGAGACCATAGCTGGTCGCTATCCTTTACTATGCGGGGGACTTTCACCCCTTACTCTTTGCCGGCTTTTACCGGCGCTTTCGACTTGACCCCTCGCCTCCAACTTCAGCGGTAAATAAACTGGTTAATTCCGAAGCATTACCGGAAGCAAATATAATAATAAGTTGTTAAAGAACCAACGTCCGCCTAATTTCTACTCTCTGTAAATTCTGTTACGGCTAAAAATCAATTGACAATTAAGCCCATCAGGTTAAATATTAATCTTTTAAAAAGAAAGAATAAGCGTAAAAGGTAAAGACCAAATGAAAAATTTCAGAAAATTGGCCTTCGGCTATTCAACAAAATGCAATGTCAGATGTGAGCATTGCGTTGCAGCAGGAGAGATTCCCCACACCAGTACAATGGCTTTATCAACGGCAAAATTGATTATTTCTAAAATGGCCGCAGCCGATGTAAAAGGAATCAGTTTTACCGCAGGGGAACCCCTTATTTTTCTTTCTGAAATCATAGAGCTTATAAAAATCTGCACGATAAATAATATCTATTCAAGGGTTGTAACCAATGGTTTCTGGGCAAAAACAAGTCAATTGTCGGATACGATTATTTTACAGCTTAAAAGTGCGGGGCTTTCTCAATTACGAATCAGCTTCAGCAAGTGGCATCAGAAAAATATCGACCGTCAAAATATTGTAAATGCGGCGGAAAGCTGTAAAAAAGCCAGGATTAATTATTTTATCTCTTTTGTCACTGATTTTTCAAAGGAGGATGAGGAGTATGAAGATTTTTTACGTAACAATAATCTGAAATTTTTTCCGGAGCCTGTTATCTTTGCAGGAAAGGCCGAATCCTTTAAAAGGCGGGAGCTTTTCACGGATTATCAGGATAATTGCTGCCCCATGAACCCGTATATCACTCCTGATCTTGATATGTTTGCCTGCTGTGATGCGGGAAGTCATTTTACAAATACAAATTTTTTTCATCTGGGCAATCTGGCAAACAACTCTATAGACGAGCTTTTTTTAAAGAGCGAAACCAACAGCCTTTATAATCATATAAGAAACATGGGGATTACCACCCTGGCCTCTTTTGCAGGTTTTAAATCGCGGGATATCATAAAATACCGGAAATGTGAATTATGCAAACTGATCTTTAATTCACCAGACAGATTGAAATCCCTTGAAAAAGTCAGCAATACATTATTAAACGACGGGTACAGGTAAACTTATAATTTTACTTCGTCAACAAAATCTGCGAGTAACTTTTTAGTATTTATTATAGAATGCAAAGTTAAAACAGTTGGTTATCAATATAAATACGCCGACTTTTCTTAGCGTTAATTTTTATTGAAGAACCTTATTTAAAAGATAAACATCCAACATTGATGGTCCGGTAAAAAGTCAAAAACCTAAGGATGTCACCTTGTAACTGTCTGATTTTACTTGGGCCAATTTTGTAATAAGGTCCTTTTCTGGACTTTTTACCGGACCATCAACATTGAACATCGAACGTCCAACGTCGAATAAAAACCAACCCCATAGAGATCAAATGGTTATTTTTTCTTCTTTTCAGCTGTTTTAATGCTTGTCACGAAAATCTTAATTAATTCTTCGGTTTCCAGTAAAAGTTCATTAAGCAGTTTCGGATTTTTAAGCAAAGAAACCTTTTCAATCAACCGGACCCACCGCTGGGCTTCACCGTGGTTTGGATAAGAGGATGTGCCCGATCGTAATAATTGACCTGCCACATGATTGCCGGTCCGTCCTTGGCAGGTGCTCAACTAATTTTATAATGCGTACCAAAAAGCTGAGCAACCGTTCTTCAAGATCATACGTTTGCTTCTTCATTTTTCCCATTCATCATTCAATGTTGAACGTTCGATGTTCATCTATTTTCAACCAGTCCGTTTGTGCCTCAAAAAAGATCACTGGTGTAAATTGTTTTTTTACCCACAGATTCTGTTGAAGAACCATAATTTTACCTCCTGTACTTTGTCATATCGATATCAAGACGTTTGATAATTTTTTGGGCTTAGGGAACATCCTATAGTTCCCATTCCAAATCAAACGGATCTAATTGTCGCTCATCAATAAATATGTATTATATCCCCAGATATCCCCTAATTAATTTCCCTGTTTGAAGGTCGAAAAAAACATTGCGCTACCAATGAAACCATAAGACAATAAGAATAAAGACATATAAACCCCGATGGCCACCCAAAATCCCCCACCTGTGGCCACTTGAAAATCCCCCA
>CAYLYF010000040.1:0-30789 GCA_964387595.1 uncultured Thermodesulfobacteriota bacterium
AAGGCAGTTAAAATTATTTTAGATGCCCCGCCTTGTAGGCGGGGTTATTCACTTTGCACCAGTTATTTCTTTTCTTTGAGTCAGGTGTTAACAATCCCGCTCAGTCATCCATCTGGATCCAAAAAAAAACTTTAAAGAACGAATATAATAGAATCGAGAATACCCAGAGAAAAGCCGGGGATTTATTGGGATGAAAAGATCAAAAATATATTACGGCATCGAAATACCAGGATACCATTTATTCCAGATAGTTCCAAAAGCGCCGTTCACTTTTAGCGTGTCTAAAGCAGTTTGCCAGTTCTCTACAATATAGGCCGGGGTTTCATTTGAAAACGCGATATAATAAATCCTGCTATCAAAAAATCCAATCGTTTCCAAATCTTCTATATCAATTTTAAACAACCCCGACAAATAGGGGATGCTTAAATCTTTAATAAAAAGTAAATCTGCTTCTCCATTGGCAAATAATTTAAAAGTACTTTCAACACCGTCCCCGGTAACATAATCTGTAAAACCATTTTCTTTCAGAGTCGTTTCATCCGCCCAGTCTTTTACCACTGCCACTGTATAATTCTTTGCGTCATCAATACTTGTTAAATTAATCCCTGAGGATTTCCTCGAACAAAAAACCGGTTCGCCGGTTGCTATAGGCCCAACCCACTGAAACATGTTTTCTCTTCCCTCATTCCTGACAGTTGTAAAAATTGCACTGTAGGGCAAATATTTAACGATATCAAAGCCACTAAACCAGGGAACGGGAATTATAGGATTATCCACTCCAAGATAAGACTGTATTGCATCTACGATTTCAACAGAACTTCCAAAAAAATCTAACTTCCCTGTTTCAAAAGCATTTTGCACCCCATTTGTGTAATTAAATGGCGGGTTCTCTTCAGTTAAAAGCTGAATTTTTCCGTAGGATATAAAGTTGTAGGTAAAATATTTATTTCGCGTTGTCGTGGCGGTTCCGCTAAGAAGCATTTCATCTATTGCAAATTGGTATTCATCTACGATGCTGTCAGGAACATCTTTGGAAAATGCAATATAATAAAAAGCCGTATGATATTTAAAGCCAATCTTAAAATCTTCAAGGATGTATTCATCAACGCCAACACTTACTTTAAAGTCTTTTCCAGGCATTGCAAAGTTAATTGCCTGGCATTCTCCATTCATAAGCTTTGCAATCATCTCTTCCATGCTGTTGCAGTAATCCAGATTTGTAAACCCTAATTTTTCCAGTTCAATTGTTTCTGCCCAGTCTTTAATTACAGCTATTGAACTAAGCTCCATTGCTTCCTTCAATGAGCTTACCCCTATTCCGGAATCAGCAGATGTAGCAATATAGAATGGCACCCGATTTAATGGCCCGGCCCATTTAAACAGGTCTTTTCTTTCGGGAGTATATGCTGTGGTAATCAATCCCCGCATTTTTCCATTCAAAGTTGTGTCATAAGCCTCGCTCCATAAATCAAACATCTCAAAGGTGGGTTTAAATCCCAGTTTCGCGGAGGCAACACTGAGCATATCTGCTTCTGCTCCCACAATATCCCCTTTACTATCTTTATAGGTGAATGGATGAAAATCAATACAGGCAAAAGTGACATCTGATGCTTCATCATTGTAATTACAACTTGTTATCAGGCTAAATAAAATTAACACGGTCAGAGACTTGAATAAATAGTTTTTCATCGGTTCCCAATTCTTTTTTTATCAGGTTTGTTAATAAATTCTGAGGGTAACTTTTTGGTATTAATTAGAGAATAAAAAGTTAAAATAGTTGATTGCTTTTTTATCCACAAATTCTGTTTAAAAGCCAAAAATATTACGGCACCGAAATGCCCGGATACCATTTGTCCCAGATAGTTTTGAAAGAGCCATCCCCTTTCATTTGATCCAAAGTGTTTTGCCAGTCGTTAACTACAGAGGCCGGTGTTTCCAGCGAAAACGCGATGAAGTAAGAATAGCTGTCAAAGAAACTAAAAGTTTCATAGTCCTTCATCTCCAGTTTATTTTCTTCCATAAGGGAGGGGATGGAAATTCCATCAATAAAAAGCAGCTCTGCCTCACCATTTGTAAACAGTTCAAAAGTACTTTGAGGGTCATCTCCATTTACCAGATTTGTAAAACCATGCTCTATCAGCGTCGTCTCTGCGGCCCAGTCCCGGACCACAGCTGTTTTGTAATTCTTCGCGTCCGCCAATGAATTCAAACTGATGTTTGAATCTTTGGAGACGCAAAAAAGTGATTCGGATTCGGCAATCGGCCCTACCCACTGAAACATTTTTTCTCTTTCACGGGTCCTTATGGTTGAAAACAGGGCGCTACAGGGTAAATATTGTACGATAGCATAAGAATTAAACCAGAGGCTGGGAATTAAAGGGAAATTAACACCCAGTCGGGATTGGATTTCGTTTACTACCTCAACAGAACTTCCATCAAACTTAAGCCCCCCGTTTGCGATTGCGTCTGCTATGGTATTCATCATATTTAAAGGAGGACTCGATTCCGTAAATAACTGGATTTTACCAAAAGATAAAAGATGGCCCGGGATGTATTCATTTCTGTACCGGGTGACGGT
Source organism: uncultured Thermodesulfobacteriota bacterium (assembly GCA_964387595.1). Classification (GTDB taxonomy): domain Bacteria; phylum Desulfobacterota; class WTBG01; order CAIYCZ01; family CAIRTM01; genus JAHEEI01. The sequence goes on from CAYLYF010000040.1 coordinate 2,579, forward strand.
ACCCTTATCAATCAACTGATCAATCGCATTCTGATAGCTTTGAACAATTTTATCCGGAACATCCAGAGAAAAGGCCAAATAATAGTACGCGGTATGATATGCCAGTAAAACATTAAAATCAGATGCCAGCTGATATCCAGCGCCATCAACAACTATATTATTTCCTCTGTCATAACTGACAAATGCGTCAGCTTCATTGTGGTTAACTTTTCTTATGGTTTCTTCAAAAGTATTGCAGTAGATCAGATTTGTGAATCCAAGTTTTTCCAGAGTTAACATATCCTCCCATCCTTCTACAACAGCAATCGAACCAAGCTCTTTAGCTTCATCAAGCGAGTTGATATTTATATCTTTAGAAGTGAGGATATAAAACGAATTACTATTAAAGGGTCCAGCCCATTTAAATTGATTTTTCCGGTCCGGTAAATAAGAAGTGCTTAAAATAGCGCTCATCCCCTCATCTTTAAGCGCGCAGTAGGCGTCATCCCAGTCATCATGCTTTACAATAGCTGGATTTATACCGACTATTTCAGACGCAGCCCGAAAGATATCAATATCAGAACCTGTTAGCCGGCCGTCTTTTTCATATATATAAGGAGGAATATCTGCGCATAGAAAAGTTATTTTATCCGCACAGGGAATATTGTTGTCCTTATCGCAGGAAAATATTACACACCATATTATTGCTGCAAGCACCATCTTAACAGTACAGAAAATATTTCTCATAACCTCTCTTCGTATGATTGGTTGCTCTTCAAGGTCCAGGGAGAGTCGAACCCTCGACCCAACTATCATTACACCGGCATATTTGGAGCCCTTCAAGAAAAGCACGGTGATTATTTAACAACGCGCCGGATCCTGACCCTTAACATATTCCAGCAAAGCCTTGCCCAGTTCTGAGACAACAACAACACTGTCATAATTAAAAATCTGATTATTAAAATACTGTAGAACCAGACGGTCCCTGCCGGACGATCCAGGCATTATGCCCGCGAAGAAAAAACCCAGAGATTCAAGTTCAGTAGTGGTGACTGCTGTGGCAGGATCGCTCAGGTTCAGCAGCAGGTACACGGTTTCAATCCGTTCGGCACAAAGGTTCTTCAAGGTAGCTGAAACTTCCGTAGCTACATCCGGGCCTGCGGCAAGCACATCGATATTGGCCGTCATGTAACTGTCAGTATGGACGCTGAGAGATGTAGTGGCAGGCTGCTTCTCCCCCTCCCCGGTACTTTCCTCACGAAACTCGGGAGTGATGCCTAAACCATCATACAAACTTTTTATCATATTGTGATGATCTGCCGGGGCATAGACAAGTGTCTGAGGCGGCTGTTGAAAATATTTAAAACAGTACATGGAGCTGCGCCTTCCTCCGCCTTCCTCCTGTAAACCACCTTTGTATTCAGCCGGTGGCAGTTTGGAAAGCATCAAAGCGCACTCCTGCATACCGATACTAATAATGCCTTTCTGGGAATAGGGATGGCTGGTGGTCGCGTTGCCGTAGATACCCACCAGACCACGCTTCTCGCCCTCGTCCATCATGGCCACCAGCAAACGTTTCATGCAGCCCTGACCCCGGCTTTGAGGCGTAACAAAAGCCATACCGCCTTCAACGACCTTTGGGTCCTGATCATCAACAATCAGGGCCATGTGCCCAATAATAGAATTGGCTTCAGTCACGGCAAGCAGAGAGATGACCTGTTCGTCCTGATTGAGCTGGCGGATCCGCTCCGGATAATAGATACTTTCATGGGTATAACTGTAGCCGTAGGACATATAGGCGCACTTTGAGACCTCAACCGCCTCTTCGGGCAGCATCAAACGCACCGTATAGTTGATTTTTTCAATCGGAGCCTTCTGTGATGCTTCCGAATCAGGCGGTGTGTGTTCACCGTCGTCAAGATAGTCAACGACCGACTTCGCCGGCAGGTATTTTACCAGGTGCGTTTCCTTACCGCTGCGGCCCAGGTTCTGAAAAGAAACCTCATCCAGACACTGTTTCATCATGTGCAGACCAAGACCGCTGTCCGCCATTTCGAGCACAAGCTTTTGGCGGTCAAATTCAGGCAACTGAGCGGGATCAAAAGGCAGCCCCTTTTCCCTGATGATAATTTTCAGCGCCAGGGATGACTCTTCGCAGATAACATCGAAGGTTTCATGTTCACCTGGGGCAAAGGCATGTTCGATAACATTAGTCACCGCCTCTTCGGTGCCAAGTTCAATGCGCTGAATATCTGTATCGTCAAATCCGCATTTACGAGCGTTCTCCCGGACATAGGCAAGAATTATCGGAAGAAAGTTTAGATTGTTGGGTATGATCAATGTTGTTTTCACTGCTCCTGGTTCCATCATAGGCTCCTTTACCTTAAACGTGTTGTTTTTATCGGTTCATCAATTCTTAAGGTTTATCTTTGCTCCAAAAAAGGACTACTTTTGTTTTCACCTCCAATCTCAGGGAAGATCATCCATGTTCTACCTGGCTTGTTGTAGCGTAGCGGAAATCCCGATTGGCGGGGCCGAAGTTTAAACGAGATTATTACGACTGAAATCCGGTTTTTATTTTCATTCTTTCGCGTCTCTGGATTCCGGCTGGGGAACGGCAAGCGTTATGCTCAGCACGTTCATATCACCCTCGCGATGGTATTCCAGCCGCTCTACCATGTGCCGTACCATATGGATTCCCAGACCGCCGATTTTACGGCTTTCAATGTCCTCTAAAAGGTCAGGCTCGGTCTTTTCGAGAGGATTGAAAGCAAGGCCCCAGTCGCATACAGTGATAAGCATTTCAGCCCCCATGTTTCGATACACAAGCCCAAGCTCAACCTCACCCTCAGTTCCCGGGTAAGCGTATTTAAAGACATTGGTCAACACTTCCTCCATGATCAGCTCCAGTTTCATCACCATGGACAACGGCAGGTTCCATTGCTCAACCTTTTGCAACACAAAGGAATGAAACTGCTCCAGATATTTAAGTTGTGCGGGTAATCGCAATGTGTCCATAAAAAATCCTTTACTGTTTGAGGGCTTCGTCAAGGGAGCCACAAAGGGTAAACATTGTGTCAAAACCGGACATGGAAAAGACTTCCTTGACCATTTTGTTCGGATTGCAAAACCTGATTTCTCCCTGAATAGCTTTTAGTTTTTTTGCGGCTGATAAAATACTGCGCAAGCCAGCGCTGCTGATGTATTCAAGCTTTGCCAGGTCGGCAATAAGAAGTTTTTCGCCAGCCTCGATTAAGGGTGCGCAGGTCTGCTCGAATTCAGGAGCAGTCACAGCGTCCAGACGACCACTAACACTAATGATAAAAGCACCATCCTGTTTTGTTGTTGTGCATTCCATATTCTTCTCCTTTTATGTTGATTATTATATTCAGTTCTTCTTCAATTCAGTTGAAGAAGAGATAGTTCACCTGCATAGAGTATAACCGTCCTATGTTACTCTTTAATTTTTTATTCGATTACACGCATAAAACTTCAAACCAAAATTTCATACATATTCACGCCTCAAGGTCTCAATCATGTCATCGGTCAGTTTTTCCGTTTTGCGCAATTCGGCAAACTTGTCCAGAAGATCATCCACGGTCAGACGCTCTTTCTCTCTGCCGGAAATATCGTCAATGATTCGGCCTTTGTGCATCATAATAAGACGGTTTCCCAGATCCAGGGCCTGCTGCATGCTGTGGGTGACCATCATGGCCGTCAAATGATCGCGTTCGATAAATTTTTCGGTCAGTTTGATTACCTGCGCAGCCGACTTGGGGTCCAGGGCAGCAGTATGTTCGTCAAGCAACAACACCTGCGGTCGGGTAATGATGGCCATCAACAGCGTCAGTGCCTGACGCTGTCCTCCGGAGAGTATGCCAATAACGGAATCAAGCCGCGTTTCAAGCTGCATTTCCAGCTGCCGCACTTCAACGGCATAGTCTGCAAGCCGTCTGCGGTTCAGACTGCGCCGGGGATAGCATGCCGAGCCCCGCAAACAGGCCATGTGGATATTTTCTGCAATGGACATATCAGGTGCGGTCCCAGTGAACGGATTTTGAAAGACACGTGAAACCAGAGAAGAACGCTGAAAGTCCTGCCGACGGGTAACGTTTTCCGCGTTGATCATGATCTGACCCGTCTCAGGCAAAAAGGTGCCGGAGACCGCATTGAGTAGAGTTGACTTGCCGGAACCGTTGGTTCCGATGACCGTTATGAACTCACCCTCATGAATGTGCAAATTGATGTCCCTCAATGCCTTTACCTCGTTGGCAGTGCCGGGATTGAAGGTTTTGTTCAGTTTGCTGATGCGTATCATTTCTGTTACCTCACTATTTTAGCTGCCGCGCGCACAATACGTTCAGGCAGTACAATGCCGTATTCTTCGGCCAGGGCCTGATTTATATACATCGTCTCCGGGGCATAATTCTTGATTGGAATCTGCGCAGGGTCCTCGCCATTGATCACTCTGACGGCCATGCGTCCTGTTTCCCGCCCCACCTCGTAATAGTCAGCCCCGATGGACAGGAAAGCGCCCTTATCAACATCAGAAGGCCCGTTGGTAAAGTAGGGAATCTTCTTTTGGCGCATAATCGCGGCAACGGAATCAAGGGCCGTCAGCACGGTATTGTCACCGGAGGTGAAAAAAATATCGATCTTGCGACTGATCAAAGAGCGGACCGCATCAACCACCTCCGTTGTGCTGCTGACATTGGCCTCTAAAAGTTCAAAGCCATATTGCCGGGCCGCTTCGCGCGCCTTGTATGTGCATGTCTCTGAACAGGCCTCAGCCGTGTTCCAGACAATCCCGATCCTCCGGGCCACAGGAAAGATTTCCCGCATGACCTTGAAAGTCGTCTCTACAGGCTGCAGGGTGGCCAGGCCGGTGAGCTGGGGCAAATGGTCGTGCTGGTTTTTAGCGACCCCCATACGATAGGGGTCCGTTACCACCCCGAAAACATGGGGAATGCTTTTGTTGCCCTGGGCCGCAATTTGCAGCGCCGCCGTGGAAAGGGTAATTATATAATCATATTTCAGGCGCACAATATCCTGAATAATTGACTGGGCCATGGAAAATTCGTTCTGCGCGTTTTTTGTGTCGATCTTCAGGTTATAGCGATCGATTACACCGCTTTGCTCCAGTTCGTCCAGAACGCCCCTCCGGGCCTCATATATGAGGGCAAGGTCGCTGAAGAAGAAAAGGGCGAGCTTTCGGAATGGCCTGACACCTGTTTCAAAGCCGGACGCAGAGACCTGCTGTGCGCTGTGCTCCTCATTCCCGCGGTGAATCATGTTTGCCTCGTCGAGAAGGTCTTGAGGAATGGTCAGGCCATATTTTTTTGCTGTATCCAGATTGATACCGAAGGTGAGCTTACGGTAACGTTCAAAGGGAAGATTAGCAGGGTCGGCGCCCTTGAGAACCTGATCGACCCGGCGGGCGGCCTGAATGCCGCTGATGCTATAGTCGTATCCCAGCGCGGCCAGCGCCCCGTCTTTGAGCCGCTCCACATCGCTGATAAATATTGGAATATTCTTTGGCCGCGCCGCTTTTACCACGGATTCAAAAGCAGAATAGACAATGTTGTCCGGACTGAGGACAAAGGCGTCAATGTCTTTCTCAACCAGCGACAGAGCAGCCTGGTAGACTTCCGAGGAACTGGTGATGGTTGCCCCCTTGAAACTCACATCAGCGGACGCATTTACAGCTATCTGGAGGTTTTCAACATTGAAAACCGAGTTTGCGTGGGCAGGGTCCCAGATAGCGCCCACCTTTAAGTGCCCCGGCAGAATCTGATGCGCGATTGCCAGCATCTTGTCCATCGGGGCCCAGCCGTAGATACCGGTGACATTGGGCAGGTGATCGGTATCGGATTCTCCGGCGCCAATAATAAAAGGATTGGCCACCGTCGCAAAAACGATTGGCCGATCCTTGATTTTGTTGACAGCTGCCTGGGTGCAGGCAGTCGAGATAGGAACTACAATGTCGACGTCCTGCTGAAGAAACTTGTCTAGAATGGTAATGACTGTAGGCAGGTCGCCGTTGGCATTCTCAAGATAGATGCGGCAGTTGCGGCCATTCTCATAGCCGAGCCGTTTCATTTCCTCAAGAAAACTGTCGCGGGTGATATTCAGTAGACCATGGTCGGTCACCTGCAAAAAACCGATACGGGGAAACTGCTTATCCAGGACCGGCGCGGTGTATTTCTTGTATATGGCCGATCCGGCAGCAACAGTGATCAGAATAACCATCAGTGCCCAGCCCGCGTTCCGAAACACAAATAATGATTTCAGTCTCTGTATCAGCTGCGTTTCTTCGTCAGCTCCTCGGGCAGCAACACTTTTTGAGATAATAAGCGTGAGAAGTACAAAAACAGCGGTCAGCAACTTCAGATCAATGGGGTTCATGCCTGCAAACAGTGCAAAGGCAATCATAAACCTGAACAGGACAGATCCCAGGATAACGCTGAAAACCTTAGCATACATGGAACGTACCTTGAAGACTGATTCTCCAATAATCACAGCAGCAAGGCCGATCACGATAGTCGCGACCCCCATGCCGATATCGGCAAATCCCTGATACTGGGCAACCAGCCCGCCCGAAACACCGGTAAAGCCATTTGCCAGCGCGACTCCAAAAATGGTCATTCTGCGCACATTGACGCCGTTGGCAGCCGCCATGGTAGAGTTGTTGCCGGTCGCCCGCATTGCAATACCCAGATCCGTAGTTAAAAACAAAGCGGCTAAAAATCCGAAAAGAGCCAGGGCAGCCGTTAGGATAATAGCGGTCCAGACCTCGTTCGCCATTCCCGGGTTACAGGTGTCAAGATAGCTGAAGAGGGTTGTCTGGTTGAGAAGAGGAATGTTAGAACGTCCCATGATATGAAGATTTATAGAATACAGACCTGTCATCACCAGAATCCCGGCAAGAAGTCCATCGATCTTAAAGCGGGTGTTGATGAGCGCCGTGACACTGCCGGCTGCGGAACCAACCAGGAAGGCCGCCAGTAAGGCCAGAATCGGGTTTATGCCGGCTGCGATCAGCACGGCTGCCGCCGCCGCCCCCGAAGTAAAGCTGCCGTCAACCGTAATGTCTGGAAAATCATGAATACGAAAGGTGATGAACACCCCCATGGTCATGAAAGCGTATAACAAACCCAGGTTTAACGCGCCAATCCAGAGTTCCATAAAAATCTGCCTTTTTTTATCTAAACGTTAACGAGTCCAAAAACAACAAACAGCCGAACATCAAATTGCAAATTTTTTTACTTCGTTTCTCGTCACTCGATTACTCATTACTTCAAATATTTTAAGTACTTCAGGCACTTCAAGTCTTCTAAGTACTTCTAAGCTTTACCCTGCCTGCCTTGTTGTAGCCCGATTGGCGGGGCCGAAGTTTAAACGAAGTGCAGATGCCCCCTGCCCGTCAGGCAAGCCTAATAATGCCGACCATACCGTCGCTGAATTTTGTCTTCCCCTGAACATGCTGAATCCTACAGACATCACATTCCGTGATAATGCGGTTAACCTCATGGTCAAAACTTTCCACATTTTTGTTCAACGGCGTCTCTTCAAAGACACCGGCATGGATGTGGAAACGACTTTTCCCTGAAAACAGGCTGTTCACCTCAGACGACAGCCGGTCTTTATCACTTACAGCAATGCCGCAGCCGGCAATGATCGCATTGTTATCTGTTGGCTCCACCGGAAAGTTCATCCACTCGGTAAAATTTTCAGGGTCAAATATCTCCCCGCCATTGGCCGGACTGTTTTCCCTCAGAGGAACCTTCCTCAGGTTCATACCCCAAAAACCCTTACTCTCGGCCAGCAGCACAATGCCGATCATGGCAGCGCCGGACGTCTGCAACAGAATGTCGACCAGAGACTCAAGCTGTATTGGCGCATCAATGCTTTCAAAGGAGATCACATGGCTGTAACTGCCGTTAAACCCGAAACCGTGCAAAAATTTATAACTGATGTTTGACTGCTGCGCAGTGCAGCACATGAAATCAACAGCCGGCCGGTGCACGGCAGGATAGTAAAAAAAATTTTGATTCAGCAAAAGGGCTTCACCAAAATAATTTTTATACTCCGCATAGCTGTCCCCCAGAGTTGCCAGGCCGGTACCGAAGCGAATTTCATTGGCAGGGACAGTCTTTACATCACTCTCTTCATATTTGGAATGTGACAGACCGGCCTGTGAACCGATGACCCGGAGCGAATCCGGCACAACTGCCGGTTTTTCAAGCACTGTCAGGGCAACACCGTCAATCTCTTTCTGGACAAAGTCTTCACTTACCTCATCTTTTCTTAGATGCTGCTCAATTTCCGACCTGTCGGCACAAAGAAAGAAAACCGTATCAAAACCGCTCATTTTCAGCACATCATATACCTGGGGCGCTGACTGGTAGATTATCACTTCGCCACCGACTTTTTTAAGTTCTTTTTGAGCGGTTATGAAAATGCGCAGCCCGGCGCTGCTGATATAGTTGATCTCTGCAAGATTCGCCACCAGGACTCGGTGTCCCTGGTGGATGAGGCGGGTGAATTCCTGTAGTATGTCGGGTGAGGTCATGCTGTCGATCCTTCCCTGCAGATTAATCCAAACCGCATCGGTTTCTTCGCTGATATTCCATTCAATCATTCAAATTTCTCTCCTGTCTATCCACCCTCCGTCCTGCCTGTCCCGAGCAGCTTGATATTCCGCAGCGGAAATCCCATTTTTCAAGATCGCGGGAACTGTAGCCGAAGGGCTCACATTTCACGGGATGGATAAAAATTGCTTTTTTACCCATCGTTTGTTGAGGAACCTTTTTAAATAGCTGAACGTCCAACATCGAAAATCGAATTACGAATGTTTAAGTCTTTGCTTTATTTCGTCAATCGATTATTCGCTGTTAAGACACTCGGCTCTATACACTCCGCTCTTCCCGGCCTTTGTAGGCCAGCGTCAAAAGTGTTATATCGTCGGACTGCTCGTTTCCGTCTGAAAATGAGCTGACCGACTCCATGACCCGACCGGCCAGGGCCTCGACCGAATCGTCAGGCTGGTCTCCGACCGTAGCAAGGAGACGGTCCTCAGAATACAATTGCAGGTCACGGTCCATGGCCTCGGTAACGCCGTCAGTGTAAGCCAGGAGCTTGTCGCCCGAATACAGCCTTATCTGTTTGGTGCTGTAGGCCGCCTCTTCCATAGCCCCGAGCACGACTCCACGGGGCAGGTCCAGCCACTCAGGGCCACTGGCGCGCCGCAGAATAAGCGGGGGATTATGTCCCGCGTTTGAGTAGGTCATCACCCCGGTCTCAATGTCGAGCACCGCACAAAAGAGGGTCACGAACATCATAGACTCGTTATCGACACACAACTCACGGTTGACCCGGCCAAGCACCTCGGCAAGGTCATCACCAGGTTCGGCCATCCCCTTTAAGAGCGTTTTGGTCACAGCCATAAAAAGGGCTGCCGGCACCCCCTTGTCCGACACATCGCCAATGGCAATAAACAGGTGACGCTCATCCTGAAGGAAAAAATCGTACAGATCACCGCCGACCTGTTTGGCCGGCACAAGAACAGCATAGATGTCAAACTCTGTTTTGTCAGGGAAAGGCGGGAACCGCTTGGGCAGAAAGTTCATCTGAATAGTAGCGGCAATTTTAAGTTCACTCTCGATACGTTCCTTGGCAGCCGTAGTAGCGGCAAGGTTTTCCATATACTCTTTGAGGGCGACCTGCATATCGCTGAACGAGTTCGAAAGCCGACCGATTTCATCCCGTGATTGAGTCTGCGGCACACTGATGTCAAGGTTGCCCCTGGCAATTTCTGCCGTGGTCAGCGCCAGCATTCGCAAGGGACGTGTAATGTTACCGGAAACAACAATGATGACCATGGCCAGCAGCAGAATCCCGGACATAGCGATAATGACAGTCTTGTTGGTCAGTTTCCGGATGGTTTCAAACAGCTCGTCCTCAGGAAAAATGATACCGAGCGACCAGCCCACCGAAGGCAGGCCCGTATAATACATCCAGGAGCGTTTGCCGCTGACCGGATCGGTAAGGGGCACAAAGCCCTCTTCACCCCGAACCATGTCACGACCGATACGGCGCAAAGCATCGTCTCCCTTGGCTTCAGCCAGACTGAAAATGCTTTCACGCATAATCAAGCCTTTGTCTCGATGAGTAACTATATAACCGTTTTGGGATATCAGAAAAGCATAGCCTGTCCTGCAAATGTTAACTGCTCCGACGACCTCATCCAGCCACATCAGAGAAACGTCAGCCGTGGCAATGCCCCACAACAGGCGCTCACCCTGGACCCTTCGATAAAAAGGCACGGAGTAGGTCGACATGATGATATTGCCGCCCCCTTCATCAAAGTAGGGCTCGCTCCAGACTGGACGGCCAAGCTCACGGGGAATCTGATACCAGTCCCGCAAAAAATAGCGATAGGCCTCGCTGCCCAGATAGTCCAGCGCAATACCAGCGTCGTCCCGGTAACTGTACGTACAATAATAATACTGCTTCGGGTCAAAAGCATAGGGTTCAAAAGCAATGGCTGCTCCGAAAATTTCGGTATTTGCTTTGACCGTGGCCTGGAGTAAACCATTGACTTCAGTTTTCCCCATATCAAAGTTTTCCAGACCAATGGCCAGACTGCGGGGCACTTTTTCAACCGGCAGCAGAATGGTCTCAATTTTACGGGCAGTTGCGTAAGCCAGACTCTGGGCATTTTCCTGAATGTCGCCCAGAATTATTTCTTTAGAAGCGTAATAGTTATAGCAAAAAGCAGCGATAAAGATCAGGGCCGTACCGCTCAGGATAAACGTTGCAAGTTTTGCCCCCAGTCCGAACCGATTACTTCGCATCGCCCCCCCCTTTAAAAAAGTGTTCAAGCGGTGGAACATTCCCTACGACCCCGTGCTCAAGCATAAGGCGTTCAACACGCGCGTAATCAGCTGGGGCTAGCGCGCCCATAGGAAGGTTGATGTCCTTGGGCAGACAGATGTCGCGCATGCGGGCCAGCATCCACTTCTGGTGTGGCCGGTTGGTCGGATTTCCGCCTTGCTCGGCATAGCGCATGACGATATCCAGGGTTTCCTCGGGATGCGCAAAAGCATAGCGCCATCCTTCAATCGATGCGGACGCAAAAGCACGGCACTGAGCCGGGTCGGCGCGAAAGGTTTTTTCCAGACAGTAAATACCGTCTTCGGGAAAATTCAGTTCGTGTTCGAAAAGAAAAAAAGTTGTCAGCTCTTCGGGATCATAGCCAGAATTGAGAATGGCGTGGTAACCGTTATACCACATGGCCGATGCCGCGTCGACACCGTCCCGCAGAAACAGGTTCATCGTGGTGGACTGGGGTACAACACGAACCTTAAGACTGTACTTATTGAAAAATGTCCTGGCCTGGACCTGAAATTCCTCACCCCAAAGCCCGACCGTGCAACCCTGCAAGTCTGCGGGCGAAACAATACCACGCTCACGCTTGGCCACCAGAATATAGGCCGAGCGCTGGACAATCTGAGCAAGGTTAACCATCTTTAACCCGCGCGCACGCTCCTGCAACGCGTCGGACAGCATCATTGTGCTGAAATCGGCCTTTCCCTGCTCAAGAGCCTTGCAGGCAGACCGATCCGGCCCGCCGCGCAAAATGGTAACCTCCATACCCTGCTTACGATAAAAGCCCTTTTCGTATGCCATATAGTATCCGGCAAACTGGGCCTGAGGAATCCATTGAGGAATAAAAGTCACTTTGCGGAGTTCGGCCACCGAAGGCCCGGCATTCAGCAACATAAGCAGCAGCAGACAGGTCGAGAATCGTTTCATGATTGTCAGCTCCGAACATTATTGTAAACACGTAACAGGCAAACCCTGATATTACGCAAACAAAGATTATAAGAAAGTCCTGTTTATGTGTCAATATAAATAAGGCTCAGGAAACCGAATTGAATTGACACGGATTAAATTTGCTCATTCAATTAATATACGTTACATTTATCCAGTAACTTCCGGTTAGGTTTTTGCATACGTTAAATATTTATCTATTAAGGAGTACGTTGATTATCGTACATCAGTTTTTTCTTAATTTCTTTGTTTTCTACGCAATATACAGTTCATTCGATTCTCAATGACCGGCAATCAACGGTCGCTTCAAAAGCAGATTTATAGAAGATGATTTAAGCATCATTAGTACATGTAAGTGTGCCCAATAGCCAAACCTATATACTAAGAAGGAGAGTATTATGAAAAATCGCACTTTGTTAGTTATTTTATTGCTGATTACGTTTTTCGGTATGGCTCTTTTGCCTCCCTGTCAAGCTATGCCGCCGCTGAACCCGAGTACTTTCCCGGATGCTCCGGATTATGCGCAGCCGGAAGCCTGGCTCGCAAAGCCCATAGTACCAACAGCACCAGTAGATGTCTTTTTTGTCTACCCGACTGTTCTGTTCAATGATACGGACTGGATAATGGACCCGACCAAGCCAGAGATGCGAGCTGCGACCCAAACCACGATAGACACTCAAGCTGTGGTCTTTGAAGGACAGGCAAATATCTACGCGCCCATGTACCGCCAGATGAACCTTGCTGGTTTAAGCCTGAGCGAAGCGGACGCCGCACCCTTACAGGAGATCGTACACAAAGACGTCTGGCGTGCTCTGACCCACTACCTGAAATACGAAAACAATGGACGTCCTTTTTTCCTTGCAGGCCACAGCCAAGGCTCTATGATTCTAACTGATCTTATGCTTGAGCATTGGGGCTCTACCCGTGCAGAGAAGCAACTCATCGCCGCAATCCTTCTCGGCTGGTCTTTGACTCCTGCAGATATTGCAACCCACCCGGCAATTCGCATGTGTGACAACCCAAACCAGACGGGATGTGTCATTTCGTACAATACAATGGAAAATGGTAAGCAGTCTGTTGCGCCGACCCTCAAGGTTGGCGCTTTAGCGGTTAACCCCCTCTCCTGGACCACGGACGGGGCATTCGTTCCTGCTGAAAAAAATCTCGGGTCGGTCTTCTTCGATTCTGACGATAAGCCAACAACATACCCGCATTTCACCTCGGCCCAGATTGTGGATGGGGGCTTGGTTGTCCAGCCTGAAAATGTGGAGTTGGTAACCGTCAAAGGCAGCCACTTCCCTGAAGGAGTCTACCATGCCTTTGACTATTCGCTCTTTTTCATGAATCTCAAAGCCAACATTGCGGAGCGTATCGAGGCATTTAGTCGATAGCTATGTGCGTTGTAGCCTAGCAGATTGCCTTGATAAGATGGGCGATGAGGAAATACAGAAAGTTGAAAGGCTACCGACGGAAGGCAACTTATTGGCTGGCAAGAATTCCGGTTAGTCAGCCACACCTGTTTGCCCACTGGCGGAACGGTTTTCAACCGACGGCTGGACGATAGGAGCCGGATGACGGTAGACTGTCAAGTCCGGATCCGTGAGGGGCTGAGGGTGAAATTCCCACGGTCTACTCGACCTTTAACAAAGTTTATATTTTAGTTTTCGTGCCAAAAAATTAAATCTGCCCAGTGTTCAAGTAAGGTTAGATAATCTTAAAAATTTCGGCAGATAAAATTTCATCCCAACAATAAGAATTGTCAGGTTAAGTCTAGACTTTCTCAATTTAATGTTTATCTAGATACAGACGACGAACAACAAACGACTGACAATCTGCTTTTCACTTGAATCCTTTTATCTCTGCTCTATGCACCATACTCTGTGCTATTTTCCGCCGATTTCAGCTCCCGAACAAACGCAACTATTTCCTCTTCTGAGATCATATCAACATCATCAAAAGGCAGGTTGCGCATTTTAAAAAAGGCTTCCTGCCTTTTGTAGTCTTCATCAGAAAGAAGGGAAGCAACAAGCTTTCCACCAAAAACCTGTTTTGCAATGGGCCCCCGGTTAAGGGCTTCTTCCATCTTTCTTAAGTAAACCGGACCGCCGATTTCTTTTTCTCTTATGATTTTTAATTCCTTTGCAAGACAGATTGCAAAAAGAGCGATCTTTTTGTCCTTTAAAATTCCCTCTTTGTCACGTAGAAGATCAAGGATCTTTGGGTCCGGGGTTTCGGAATAGATGGCAGAACTGATGATTAGCAGGTCTCCGTCAATGCTGTTTAATTCCGTGATGTCAGAGATGAATTCAGCGTTCAGCCTGTCCCTTATTTTATGGGCAATTTTTTTTGTTGAGCCGTACCTTGAATAATACACGATCTGGATTTTCATAATAGCTTTCTCCGGTTTGTAAATATAATTTGTGGCCAATAGCAGAACACATGAAGCACCCGTCGTCAAACGCTAATCGTCAGTTTCACATAAATCTTCACCCCAAAATTAAAATACTTCAAGTACTTTAGACACTTTAAGTATTTTAAGTACTTTCATAACCCTGTACTCCGTGGCGATGTTCTGAAGATTGTTTTTTTAGCTATCGTTAGTTGAAGACCCCTTTCTCCTTTATAACCTTTCACCGCAGTATTTGCAGAACACGGCGTCGCTCTCATGATTTTTAGAACCGCATCCGGCACAGGTGCGGGACGATTTTTGTCTAAGGGTGGAGGCCTCCACCGTAATAATTCCGGTGGGTACGGCGATCAAGCCGTAGCCAAGGATCATAATAACCGCGGCAAGGGCCTGTCCAAGACCTGTTTTTGGGTGAATATCTCCGTAGCCAACGGTTGTAAGGGTCACGATCGCCCAGTAAATACTTCGGGGAATACTGGTAAAACCGTTTTCACGGCTTTCAATTACATACATCAGTGACCCGAGGACCACAACCAGGGTGAGAACCGTAAAAAGAAATATTGCGATCTTCCGTCTGCTTGCCCGCAGCGCCTGCAAAAGCATCTCTGATTCCCCCAGAAATTTAGCAAGTTTTAACACCCGGAACACCCGAAGCACACGCAGTATCCTGATGACCAGCAGATACTGGCTGCCGGGTATTAAAAGACTCAAATATGTGGGAAGGACAGCCAAAAGATCGATGATACCGAAAAAACTTGCCGCATATTTAACCGGTTTCCTTGCACAGAAAATTCTTAACAGATATTCAAGGGTAAAAAGAACGGTGAAAAACCATTCCATGGACAAAAACAAGCCGCCGTAAACCGCATTTATAGACTCTACACTGTCCAGCATTACAACGATGACGCTTATAAAAATGGAAAGTATAAGGATGATATCAAACCATTTGCCCACAGGAGAATCCGATTCAAAGATGATCCTGTAAAGTGTCCAGCGAATATCTTTCTTTTGATTTTTATTTGCTTTTTTTTCCATAAACCGTTAATAAACTGAATCTTCAGAGAAAACGTCATAAATTGTCAAATCAACAATAAAATTCGGCTAAGGCTGTTTTATTTTGCAGCCTTTATTTTTTAACATTTTGATTAACCCCTGTTTTCCCACAAGATGTTCGACACCCACAACAATAAGTACCTTTTTATCCTGCCGGATGAGAGCTTCTATTTCAGGGAGCCATTTGTTGTTTCTGTTTATGATAAACCTTTCATAGACTGCAGGATAATCTTTAAAGCTCCTGTTAATGATATTTCCCAGTTCTTCCGAGTTTTCATTTTTCCAGCATTTGATTATTTCGGGAAACATTGTTTCTATGACTTTAATGTCTTTTAAGGTCTGTTCCAAAAACAGGCTCTGATCTAATTCTTCCATTGCGCTAAAAAGGTTTAACTTGAACTCCCGGGTCTCAAAAAAGGAACGTTTTTTACCGTCCTGTTTTGCCTTATTGAAAAAATAAGTGTCTATCCCAAACGCCGGGTCAAACCCGAGTTTTTTAAGCTCTGCGATACTTATTGCCATTGCGCAAAACCAAGGTTTAAAAAGATCAAACCCGGCAACGGAAAGACCGTTTTCCCCCAACTTTTTCTTAAGAAGCAAATATGTTTTTTCAGGAAGATTTCTGTTTAAGGTACCGCCATCCTGATACATGGCATGGTCAGCAGTATTTATAAGCCCTCTTTTATCTTTTGATTTATCCGGCAGAGAGAAATTGTCAATGTCTATCATTATAAGTGACAGGGGTCTGTTGTAGCGTTTTTTTCGCCGAATCTCTTTTTCCAGGGCTTCATTAAAATAGCGGTAATTAAAGAGCTCTGTTAAATCGCCGCAGGTTGAAAGCTTTTTGTAGTGTTTCCCTTCCATTGCAAGTTTTTGCAGCCGCTTATTTTCGAGAGCTTTTTTTAGGATCAGGTTGATCTGATCAAAATTAAATGGCTTTGTTATAAAGTCAAAAGCGCCTGCTTTCATTGATTCAACGGCATGTTCGATTGTTGCAAAAGCAGTTACAACAAGTATTTTAATTTCACAAATTTCAATTTCGCTGTTATTTTCTAACGATAAAGAGTCTTTATTTGAATTGTTTTAAACGTTTTTTCACCAAAAGCTATGTTTTCTTAATTTAATACTTTATTTACAACTTCTGAGACATTTTTGCAATGTATCTTTGTGATTTTTTCATCCGGGCCTTCGACCATTATTCTGCATAAGAGTTCTGTCCCTGAGTACCGAACAAGGACTCTTCCATTGTCGCCCAGCTCTTTTTCGGTAGTATCTATTATTTCCATGATTTCAGGGATGGTTGATATTTCAGGTTTTGTCTTTACCTTAACATTAATGAGGACCTGGGGGTAAACAGTGACCAGCTTGGCCAGCTCAGAAAGAGGCTTTTTTTCTTTCAGTATGGTGGCAACTAGCTGAAGTCCTGATATTATTCCGTCGCCGGAAGTATGGTGATCCAGAAATATAATATGACCGGAATCTTCTCCGCCGATTATTGCGCCGGATTTAAGCATTTCTTCCAGTACATATCTGTCTCCAACACCTGTTTTCAAATGTTTTATGTTCAGGTCTCTAAAAGTGTTTGAAAGGCCTTTATTTGACATCACCGTAGTAACGACGGTGTCGTTTTTTAGACGGCCCTCTTTTTTCAGTGTGTT
Organism: uncultured Thermodesulfobacteriota bacterium; assembly: GCA_964387595.1. GTDB lineage: Bacteria > Desulfobacterota > WTBG01 > CAIYCZ01 > CAIRTM01 > JAHEEI01. The sequence goes on from CAYLYF010000040.1 coordinate 19,511, forward strand.
TGCACAGATGGCTACGATCTGGTCACCTGTTATGGTGTTTCCTTTTTCATCAACAACAATGATCCTGTCGCCGTCACCGTCAAAGGCCATTCCAAGGTCTGCTTTTTCTCTTAATACGGTTTCCGAAAGATCTTTTGTGTGCTGTGAACCGCATTCATCATTGATATTCAGTCCATTTGGATCCGCGTGGATTGTTGTTATATCCGCACCCAGTTCCCAGAAAACATGGGGGGCGACTTTGTAGGTTGCGCCGTTTGCACAGTCAAGGACGATTTTCATCCCTTCCATTGAGACTTCTCTTGGAAAGGTGTTTTTCAGAAAAACGATATATCTTCCTTCAGCATCTTCTATCCGGTATGCTTTTCCCAGGTTTTCCGGTTCAGGCAGATGTTCTTCATAACCGTTAAAAAAGAAGCTTTCGATCTCTTTTTCTCTTTCATCCGGCAGTTTAAACCCGTCTCCCGAAAATATTTTTATACCGTTATCCTGGTAGGGGTTATGAGAGGCAGAAATTACGATTCCGGCATCAGCCCTCTGGCTTTGCGCCATAAAAGAAACCCCCGGAGTCGGGAGCGGTCCCATGATGTAAGCATCAGCTCCCATAGAGCATATTCCGGAAACGATAGCCTCTTCAAGCATATATCCGGATATTCGAGTATCTTTCCCTATTATGATTTTTGTCCTGTATTTTTTCTTTTTAAAGAGATGGGCAACAGCTCTGCCGATGTTTAGTGCGACTTCAGCAGTCATCGGATAGCTGTTTGCGATTCCTCTTATCCCGTCGGTTCCAAACAATTTTCTAGTCATTTTGTCCCTTTATAATAATATGTCTTATAGTATAATGCCCAGATAGAATAGGTACTGTTCTTAAATTATCAGAGTAATCACAATTTTTTGATATGTCAATTAATTTGAGCTACGGTAGCTTCCCCGTTAATTTTAGGTTTTAAAATGTTTTATCTTGTAATATAAGTTTAGGTAATATTTAATATTTTTGAATCCAAAACAGCAGTAAAATAAAAAAACATGAAAATTTTAATTGTAACAGGAATTTTTCCTCCTGATATCGGCGGGCCGGCAAGCTATGTTCCTTCAATTGCAGAAGCGCTTAAAGAGAGGGGACACAGCCTGCAGATCATTACCTTAAGCGATAGCGTCTGTCAGCATGATGATATCTATTCTTTTCCTGTGGTAAGGATTCCCCGTTCTTCTTTTCGGCCGAATAGAGTTTTAAAAACTGTTCTTAAGATAATAGAGCTGGGGAGGAACGCTGATCTGCTGTTTGTGCACGGGCTTGCGCTTGAAGCTGTGCTGGCAAATTTTATTATAAAAAAACCCTTGGTCCAGAAAGTTGTAGGAGACCTTGCCTGGGAGCGGGCACGGACATTTGAGGGGATAAAAGAGACCATCGACGTTTTCCAGGATAAAAAATATGGGATAAGGATTGAAACCGTAAAAAGATTAAGAAAATACTGGGTTAGAAAAAGCAGCATGATCATTACACCCAGTTCCTATCTGAAAAAGATTGTTTTGGGATGGGGCGTGAATGCGGAAAAAATAAAAGTTATTTATAATGCGGTTGATCCAGGCGGGGCCGGTGAAGGTTCTGTTTCTGAAGAGCTCAGTTCATTTGCCTTAAATAAAAAAAAGATTGTTTCTGTGGGCAGGCTGGTTTCCTGGAAGGGCTTTGAAGGGCTGATCCATGCCGTTGCTGATATTCCGGATATTTGCTTAATTATAATCGGTGAGGGACCTGAACGCGGTGATCTGGAGAAACTGATTAAAGAAAAAAACTTAAATGAAAAAGTAAAACTAATGGGTACCCGGCCCAGAGATGCGGTTTTTTCATGTCTTAAATTTTCGGATCTATTTGTTCTCAACTCCTCCTATGAAGGCCTTCCTCATATTGTTCTTGAAGCGATGTTGGTTTTCGTTCCTGTTATTGCCACAGATACCGGAGGAACAGGAGAACTTGTAAAAAATGAGTATAATGGTCTTCTTGTTCAACCTGGAGACCGGGAAGGTCTTAAAAATTCTATCAATCGGTTGATACACGATAATGTGCTTCAGAAAAAACTGGTGAAAAACGGGGAAGAAACAGTTGGAAAATTTAACTGGGAAAAACTTGTCAATGAAACGGAAACTATCCTTCTGCAGTCAATTAAAGGGCTTTAAACCTGATGAAGAACGCTTTGTTATATAAGTCCCTGCTGGTCGTTTTTATCCTGACCTTATTTTCCTGTACCGAAAAAAACGAGAGACTCTTTTCGAATTATCTGTGCGTCCGCCTGAAGTCAAATCCCACAACGCTTGACCCTGCTCTGATTGTTGATGTTAACGGCGCCCGTATTGCTGCAAAGCTTTATAACGGGCTTATTGCTTTTAATGAAAAACTCCTGCCAGTTCCGGACATTGCAAAGTCCTGGACTGTCTCTCCGGATGGACTTGCCTATAGGTTCAAACTGAAAAAAGGCGTCAGATTTTTTAACGGCAGGGAGGTCATCGCTTCTGATTTTAAATATTCTTTTGAACGTGTACTTGATCCGGCTACCCGTTCACCCCGAACCTGGGTTTTGTCAAGGGTAAAAGGGGCAAAAGAATTTATGGATGGAAAGGCCTCTCATGTTTCCGGGATATCCGTAACCGCTGATGATGAAATGGAAATTATGCTGAATGAACCCTTTTCTCCGTTCATCAGCTTTTTAGGCCTTACCACGGCTTACGTTATTCCCAGGGAGGAAGTCGTGAAATGGGGGGCAGATTTTTCATTCCACGGATCAGGTACCGGGCCGTTTGTGCTTGAGGAATGGCATCATAATCAGTTTATTGTCTTTAAAGCCAATAAAAAATATTTTGGCGGGGGGCCGACTATCGCGGGCATCTATTATAAAATCGTTCCTGAAGATTTTACGGCGATGGTTGATTTTGAAAAAGGCGGCATCGATATTTTGCCGGAAGTCATATTTTCAGAATATAAAAGATATGCAGATGACCCAAAATGGAAGCCGTATCTTAAAATTTCTCCGGGGCTGAATACGTATTACCTGGGGTTTAATTGTGAGAAAAAACCGTTTAATGATGTAAGAGTCAGAAAAGCGTTAAATTATGCTATGGACCGTGAAAAGATGCTTGCTGCCGTAATGGAAGGGAGAGGGCTGTCAGCCGCCGGTCCCATACCGCCGATACTGAGAAAGTTTACGGTCAGTGAAAAATATTCCTATGATCCGGAGAAAGCCAGGGCGCTTTTAAAAGAGGCCGGATACCCGGATGGTTTTTCCATGAAGATATATCAGACCTCAGATATTGAAAATCTTAACCTGTGTCAGGTTGTTCAGAATTATTTAAAAAAGATAAATGTAAAAGCTGATATTGTACAGCTTGAATGGAGCTCTTTTTTAGACGCGGTAACAAAAGGAGAGGCACAGTCCTTCTGGCTTTCATGGTGGGCAGATTATCCGGATGCTGAAAACTTTCTTTTCCCCACCTTTCATTCGAAAAATCGGGGGCCGGGTGGAAACAGAAGCAGGTTCTCTGATGGCAGGGTCGATGATCTTTTGTCTCAGGCGGTTAAGGTGATGGATGTTAACAAGCGGTCATTGATGTATGAAAAAATTGAAGAGATAATAATAGATCAGGCGCCATGGATCTTTTTCTGGCATAAATCATCCTGTGCCGTTTGCCAGCCATGGGTTAAGGGATATTCCGTAACCCCGATCCCGGTGATGGAAAAATGGAATGATCTACGGACATCTCACTAACCCTTGAGCCCATAAACATCCTCCGCAGGTCGGGAATTCATTTCCAAAACAGTCCTCTTCGTTTGTCTGTGACAGTTTGCAGCCCCCGCAGTGGGTACATGGCGGAAAATCAAATTTTTGAATGCGTTCACGAAGAGAAAGATAATTGTCTTTCTGCCACAGCTCCTGCAGTGGGTCTTTTAAAATATTTCCAATGATGTGTTTTTTTGAGAAACGTCTTCTGTCATCCCGGTAGGTGGTATTGTCTCTCATCAGGGGGATACAGGGACTGACATTGCCGTCCCATGCGATGGCAACAGAGCCCCTTTCTACAAACGGACAAAAATTTTGATTTCCCGAGGTGTCTCCCGAAGTGTTTGAGATCCCCCAGTTTCTGAGCACTCTGTACAGTGGTTGGATTGTCAGCTCATTTAAGGGAATCCGGGTTGACTGTATTAAGGGAGAAAGGGGGGAAGGGGCTTTGACGCTATCTGACCATGAGGTTCCGGTAAACAGAACATCATCAATCATATCTTCGCTGTAAGGGATCATGTTTGTGATTAAAAACTGTTCCGCGCCGATCTGTTTGCCAAGCGTTATCACATCCGGAAGATCCGGGATATTTTGTTTCATCGCAACAAATACAACCCCTATTCGAATTTGATGAATGTAGCGCAGATCCCGCAGACGTTTAACATTTTCAATGACTTCGGACAGTTTTGCGCCAAGGCGCACATCTGCATAACTTTCGGGTTTGGCGCCGTCTATGGAAACCCAGAGCATATCAAGACCCGCTTTGACCAGCTGTAATGCGAGTTCTTCCGATAAAAGCGTTCCATTGGTGATAAGCTCTACCCTTGAACCGAGCTTTTTCATTTGGGCTATCATCTTTATGATGTCAGGATGCATTAAGGGTTCACCAAGGCATCCGAACATAATGTCCGGCGGAGAAGGCAGGGTTCTTGCGGAATCGACAATTTTTTCAAAGGTTTTTTCCTCCATCTGGCCCAAGGGTTCATCCCAGGTATTTCGCATACAGGTACTGCAGGCAAGGTTGCATTTATTCGTGGGCTCAATATATATTTTTGATAAATGCGTTACCGGCTGATGTATTTTTATTTCTGAGAGTTCACCGGATAACAGCAGTTTGTCTCCCTGTTTGATCCCGTAATGATCAAGCAGCTCCTTTGGAATTATGATTCGGCCGTTTTTATCGACTTCTGCATAGATGTTTTTTTTGGGTTCCATCAAAATCCTAAAATAAGTTCATATGAAAAATTTTTGTTAAAATATAGTAGATCCCAACAGCGATTAAAATCCCAGCGGTTATCTTTCTTGCCCAGTATTCTGTTTTGGTTATAGCGTTAAATATTCGGCTTATATTTCTGGTCCCGGATGCAATGATAAGTGCAAAAACAAGAACCGGAAGGCCTGTTCCGAGTCCATAAAGAGAAGGCAATATTATTGGCGAATTATTCTGTACGGTAAGCGGTATTAAGCTGCCAAAAAAAAGTGCGGCAGAAACCGGGCAAAAGGAAAGCGCAAAAAGGATGCCCAGGGCTAAGGCACCCACGGCACCGCTTTTTTTGAATTTTGCGGTTGTTTTTTCTGATAGCGTAAAACCCGGTAAAGAAAAAGATAGTATTCCCAGCAGAAAAAAACCGGTAAGGACGAGCACCGGCCCTAAAATTTTAGGCATCATATCCTGCATAAACTGGGAAGCCTGCGGGATATTCAAAAGAGAGGTGCTGATAAGGATGCCAAGTGCTATGTATGTAATTATTCGTCCCAGGGTATACATCAGTCCTGTGGTGAGTACGGATGATGTCTTTTCAACACCTTTAACCATATAGGATACAGCCGCAATGTTTGAAGCCAGCGGACAGGGGCTTACGGAGGTCAGGATTCCGAACCAGAAGGCTGAAATAATGGATACGGCTTGAGCTTCCATCAGGCTTCCTCTAAAAACTTTCGGGTCTCTGTTTGAACGTATTTGTAAAAATCATTTTGATTGTTCAAATGCCTCCAGACTTTGTCCAGGTTTTTCCATTTTACGACCTTGTTGTTTTTTACGGATATCAGCACAAGTGACTTGGTGTAGAGCTGATAGTCCTGAAGAAAATGTTTGTTCTCACTCAGGTCAGTGTTTACCGTCTTAAAGGTTAAAAACCCCTCTTTAATCTCTTTGTCAAAATATTTCGTGATCACATCCCGGGAATATTTTTCTATTTTTGTACAGCTGGCACAGCGATAGTTGCCATGAAAATAGTAAGCCATTACCTTGTCGGCACGGTTGACTTTTTTCCCTGTTGCTTTTTGTTCTGCCATGCTGCTGGAAAAGAACAGGGCTGTTATCAAAAGTAGAATAGAAAATATTTTTACTTTCATGTTTTCTCCTTTTGTCATTAAACTATTAAATTTTTAATCTCATTTGGTGAAAGCAGTTTTCCGGTGCTTTTCACTTGACCATCTATTGCAAGCGCAGGGGTAATCATCACACCATAATTTGTTATTTCATTAATGTCCTGTACTTTTGATACATCAGCTTCAATGCCGGATTCTTCCACAGCCTGTTTTGTGTTTTCAAAAAGTTTTTTGCATTTTGGGCAGCCGGTGCCGAGTATTTCTATTTTCATCTTTCATCTCCCTCGTTATAATTTATTTTGTATTGCAAAGGTAATAAACGCTTTTTCAGGAACATACCCTGAACATATGACTTTATCATTAATAAGAAGCACGGGTGTCATCAGCCAGCCACGTTCATCAGCTATTTTCTTGCACGGCATTAGAAGGTCGTCAAGCTCCTGTGACCAGCCATCAGCTACGATATCCTTGACCTTGTCCCAGTCTATCTGATGCCCCGCCCACCTGGCAATATCATGGGCGGTACCTACACGTCCGTATCCCCCGGCATCTTCAGAATCAAATGAGATTTTGTTAAGTTCAGCCTCTGCGCCCAGTTCTTCTACTGCTCTCCGTGCCAGAGTGTACATACGGTCACAGCGTGGGCAGGCAGGTTCAACACCGATTATTTTGATTATCATCTTCATAGTGTTTTACTCCTTTTACTTTTATAGCGGAAAATCATTTTTGACATTAAAAATGGAATCCGCTGCTGTTTTTTTGGCGTTTCGTATCCTTCCGTTCTATTGCAGTAGTCCGCCATATTCCCTTTTTTGGACAACCTTAAATCGATCTCTATTTACGTTCCATCTGCAATTCTTCTAGATCGTCATCACTGTACTGCAAAACATCGTATGCTGGCGCTGTTACCATGAACCCCGTCGTATCAAAGGGTTTCACCATATAAGGTCGGGTAAAGAAGGATGCTTTTTTACTATGACAGTCTGTACATCCGACTGCTCCCAGAGCAGCACCGGCCGGAGCAATATCGTGGCTGAGCTTAAAAACTGAACCATATGGAGAATATTCGTAAGGCTGACTCTCAAGAGCATATTTCTCCTGTGACGACAGGTATACTTCCGGTCCGTTAACCAGGACGACCTGTCTGTTTTTTAAGGAACCTTTTTTATTGAGATAAGAAGTCATGGATTTAATGGCGGCCTCAATTTCCTCCGGCCGATTTATCTCATGAAACCCGTCCCCATTATCATCCTTAATACACCCAAGCAGAGGATAGTCTTTTGCATGAGTCCACATATCGTAGATATCCTGCATATAGATCTGGTCAAGCCCGGGTCTGCCGGGAGTTTTAAGTCCAAACCATATAGAGTACAGGTTTGCCACGGGAGATAGCTTCTTTTTATACCACCTGAGCTGTGGCCGGTACATGAAGAGGGGCTTACCGCTTTCCTTTGTAAGGCTGCCCTCGCCATAGTAGTTCCAGGGTTTTATATCAGGACCATAAAAAGACCAGATTTTTTTAAGCGACGGTACACGCGGCAAGGGATCAAAGGCAACACTGTCTTGTACCTGAGCTGCCTTGACCGCCTTAAACGGGATGTGACATGTCTGGCAAGCAATTGATTCCAAGTGGCTTGCCAGCACATCCTTATCCTTAAAAATAGCGTGTTTCATTACGGGTGCATTATGCAGACCTCCTGCATGACAATTGGCACAGGTAGGCATAGTATTGTCAAGATCGTCTCTAACCAGGCTTCCGGGATCATCACCCTTGCCAAAATTATGATCTTCAAAACTATTTATCCGGGGATCGGATGCCGAACTGCCGGCACTGTGACACTCGATGCATTTTACGTCTGCCCGTAAATGTACGTCAAACCGATGGCTGTAGCTGGTGCCTTTTTTCTTCCAGTCGGTCTCACGGTGGCAAAAAAGGCAGTTTTCTGTCGGTACTTCCTTTATCATCGGGAGATTCAGGTGCCCTGCGGCATCAAAGGCATCCGTCCGGTACTGTATTACAGGCTTCCCGCCTTTTTTAACGGAGCCATTTATCTTAGCAATACCTGCGCCTGCCGTCGCAGCCCATTTAAAGTTGAGTGCGGCAATCTGACGGTTACGTGCATCCATCTTATACTGCGGCATGTGGCACAACAAACAATCGGCTTCAATGATACCGGTTTCGGCCCAGCGGGCTTTGTAATAATCACCGTCAAAACTATTGTCATCCCCGGATACGATTCTGTTCTCCGGATCAGCTGCAAAAAGGTCATAACGGTTACCTTTTCGGTCATATTCCAAAGCGCCTCCGCCCGGATGGCACTTGCCGCAGGAGGCAGCAAATGCAAATGAAGTCATGTCAATTTCCTGTGCTGAGCTGTTTTCCTTTTTCGCCAACTGGCGAAAGTTCGGTGCGGGGGTTCACCATCGCCCGCCGTACTGTCCGGGGCTGAGTACCCATTGATAGAGGGCTGTCAGATTTTTATTTGGCTTTTCATCTTTTCCCTGCTGAAAATGATATCCTTCCGTAATTTTTTTATAGTTATGACATCCGGCGGTGCCGCAGGTCTGTTTTGGGCTGTAGGGGACGGCTGTGTTTTCTCCGGTAACCGGATTAATGGGGGCTCCGAGGTCATCCCGCAGAAAAAACGGCGGGCAGACATCACTAAACGGCTGTTTTGCAGCAGCAGGTCCATAGGTTAGAAATAATGTGATCCCGATTCCCAATACGGAAATAAGAGACAGACAAAAATGTTTCTTTATCACGGAATTGTTTCCTTTTCATAAAAGTGTTCAATGCGAAATGCCGCTTGTCCTGGTTTAATTCAGGATCAGGGTTTTTACTAGGGAACCATAGCGCCAAAGATCATGCCTGTAAGGGTCGCCATGACGATTACCAGCAATACGAAAACAAAAGTTTTTTTAGTCCCAAGAACAGAGCGGATGACCAGCATGTTGGGAAGGGACAGGGCCGGTCCTGAAAGGAGAAGTGCAAGGGCAGGGCCTTTTCCCATTCCGTTTCCCATCAGGCCCTGCAGTATGGGGACTTCTGTTAAGGTTGCAAAATACATGAATGCACCGACAACGGATGCAAATAAATTTGAGCTTACGGAGTTGCCGCCGACCAGCCCCTGTACCCAGGATGACGGGATGAGACCTTCATGGCCGGGTCTTCCTAAACACAGCCCTGCGGCAAGCACACCGTAGAACAGAAGCGGTGTGATCTGTTTTGCAAATCCCCAGGTTGATTCAAGCCAGTCAGCTGTTTCGTTTTTGCTTGTGGCGGTTATGATGACCAGTCCGGCCATTCCTGTACAGAAAGGAATAAGCGGGTTTTGCGGAAATAAAAGTGAAAGAATAAAAGTAAATATTCCTGCAATTAGTATCTTCCACCACTTTATATCGAACCATGCAATCAGGATAATGCCTAAAAGAACTGCAGCGGCTGAAGTTATTACCCATTTTGAAGTGTATATTAAGTTCCACAGACTCTCTGTTTCTACAGGCTTTCCCCAGTTGGCGAAAATGAGAATCAGAATCATAGCAAGGAAGTAGATCGCGTTTTGCCACAGTGACCTTTTGCTGTCGGGTTCCGGTGACTGCATCTGGGCGGCTGCTTTTTTTTCTTCTTCTTTTCTGAAGATAAAATGCATGATTAACCCGATGATAATACTGAAAGAGACCGCGCCGACGGCTCTGGCAATGCCCAGTTCAGGCCCCAGTATTCTTGCGGTCAGTATGATGGCTAGAATATTTACGGCAGGGCCTGCATAAAGAAATGCGGTGGCGGGTCCAAGTCCTGCACCCATTTTATAGATGCCGGAAAAAAGAGGAAGGACTGTGCAGGAACATACCGCAAGAACAGAGCCTGAAACAGATGCAACACTGTAGGCAAGGAGTCTCCCCGCTTTTGGCCCCAGGTATTTTATGACAGAGGCTTGGCTGATAAAGACTGAAATAGCGCCGGCGATAAAGAAGGCCGGGATGAGACATAAGATCACATGTTCTCTTGCATACCCTCTGGCAAGATAGATTGCCTCAAGAAAAGCATTTTCAAGTCTAACGGATCCGACCGGCAGGTAAAAGAAAAAAAGAAAAACACATGTTATCAGGATTAATGGTTTCCACTCATTTTTTAAATTCATGCGATATCATCCTCGCTCTCTTCAAAACCAAGAATATATTCTTTCAGCTGGTCCCGGACAACTCTAAAGGAATCGGTTATATCATTATCTTTTCCTTTAACTGCAGCAGGGTCGCTAAAGGCTTTATGTATCCGTTTTCCTTTGGTGAAAAAAAGAGGACAGTTCTTTTCTGCATGACCACAAAGTGTTATGACATAATCAAATTCAATGTTTTTGATATCATTTAGATGCTTGGAATGCTGGCCTGTTATATCAATACCGATTTCCTGCATGACCTGAACCGCTTTAGGATGAACGCCTTTAGGATCAATGCCGGCAGAGTAACTCTCAAAGTCTTCTTCTTTGAAATGGCGTACCAGCCCTTCTGCCATTTGACTTCGGGCAGAGTTGCCTGTACATAAAAAAAGAATTTTCTTTTTTTGGCTGACGTCCATTGCTTTCTCCATGTCAAAGATAGATATTATTTTTTACAGATTTCTTTGCGTGAAACAAATTTTGCTTTTTTTAAGTCATCTTTTATCCGAATGTCATTATTGAGCCATTCCTTGAGGGTGTTTTTAATAACCGGTGCATACTGATTGATCTTTTCATCGTTTAATGAATAGTCTATCCACTGACCGTTTCGTTCATCTTTTAAAATTCCCGCATTATTTAAGATGCTTAAATGTTTGGAAACACTGGGCTGGGTAATTTCAAGCACAGCCGCAAGCTCACAGACGCACATTTTTTTATTTTCAAGCATTTTTATGATTCGAAGACGGTTCTTGTCAGCGACAGCTTTGAGTACGATAATCAGATCTCTCATTCCCGGATTTTCCTCCTAAAGTATATAGACAAATAGCTATTTAGTTTTATAGCTGTTTATGGGTGACTTGTCAAGAGGGGTTACGATAGAAGGGGGATGTTCTTTTTAACGGAAGATAAAAAAAAGGCTTCGTCAACAAAATCTGTGGGTAACTTTTTAGTATTTATTATAGAATACAAAGTTAAAACAGTTGGTTATCAATATAAATACGCCGACTTTTCTTAGCGTTAA
>CAYLYF010000041.1:0-30587 GCA_964387595.1 uncultured Thermodesulfobacteriota bacterium
TGGAGTTGAAAGGATCGCCGCCTAAACCTCTAAACACAACATTTGACAATAACTCGAGAGAGTTGCTTACAATGAAGCCATTTAGATAAGACTGGAAAAGGGTATTAATGCTCTCCTCAAGAGTGTTTCCCTATATATAATAAGGATAGTAGTTTTGTCAAAGCAATTTTATTGAATTTATTGAAAATACGATTATATGTTTAATGTATCTATGAATTGCACCAATTTTATATAGAGTGGTACACCTATATAAGTCTGTGAAGCATAAAAGCAGGTGCTGGGTGCTAGCTAGGTAATAGGTTCTGGGCAGAAAAACAAAAGGCTGGAGGCATGTTAACGGTAAGTCGTACGAAGTAAGTAGTAAGGAGAAATGGATTTCTGCTTCCATAGGAATGACAACTCTGAATTTTGTATTCTGCATCCAGAACCATGTTACCTCGCCCCCGACTTTAAGCAGTTGACATACCATAAATAGTATATTATATATATAGTATGTGGGAAATATACGAACATACACGGGTGCCCAAAATAATAAAAAAACTCCCTCAGGAGATTGTAAAGAGATACGAAAAATGGAAGGATATTGTTTGCATTTCCGGCCCTCAGGGGGTGAGGCTTATTCGGGGATTTAATGACGAGACATTAAGCGGAGAATGGAAGGGATATAGGTCTTCACGTCTGAGTTTGCAGTACAGGGTTATATACAGGGTGAATAAAAATGAAGTATGTGTCCAGGTCGAAGAAATAATCCCTCATGATTATAGGAGGTAAAATGATTGATGCAAAGAATTATAAAAAGGCAAAAAAACATATTGATGTCAGCGTGGGTGAATCTGTTCGTATTATACGGGAAATGCAGGAGATGAGTCAGAATGAATTGTTTCGGCTGACCCATATACCCCAGGCAACAATTTCTGCTATTGAGAATAACCGTATTTCACTTGGCGTTGAACGCGCAAAAGTCATTGCTAAAGCATTGAAATGTCACCCCGCGGTTCTTGTTTTCCCGGGATGGGATGTTATGGCAGCCTAAAATAGGTTTGAATTTATGAATATCCTGATTATCAGACTGAGTGCCATTGGCGATGTTGTTCATGCCCTGTCCGTCATCGAACCGCTTAAGAAACATTATCCCGGCTGCAGGATCACCTGGGTTATCGAAGAAGAAGCCGCAGATATGCTTAAACGTTATCCGGGAATTGACCAGGTCGTTGTGTCGTGCCGAAAAAGATGGATAAGACAGCTTAAGGGAGGGCAGTATATGAAAGCTTTCCATCAGGCCACAGCTTTTGTTAAGACCCTCCGGTCTGATGAATATGATCTGGTTCTTGACTTTCAGGGACTTTTTAAAAGCGGCCTTATTGCCGGTCTGTCCCGCGCCAAAAGAAAAATAGGCTATAAAAATTCACGTGAAGGAAGCACGGTCTTCTATTCAGAAAAAGCACCGGTAACCAATTTTAATGACCATGCCATAAAACGCCATTTTGTACTCATAAAACATCTGGGTATTGATGATTCGGAAGTTTCGTATGCCCCCCTTTTTGATAAGAATGATGAAGATGCTGTTGATGCTGTTTTAGCTTCGGTAAAAGCGGACAGACAAAAACCGCTGGTGACGATTCATCCTGCGGCAATGTGGAAAACAAAAATATGGCCGAAAGATAAAGTGGCTGGGCTGTGCGACAGACTGGCGGATGAACTTAACTGTCAGGTGGTTTTAGCGGGAAGTTATGCTGAGGAATCTTATCTTGCAGATATCATATCCGGGGCAAAGGCTGATGTTATAAATCTTGCCGGGAAAACAAAGCTTAGTGAGCTTGCCTGTCTTATCTCAATATCAGACCTTATGGTGTCAATGGATTCAGGACCGATGCATATTGCCTGTGCGGTTAAAACGCCTGTTGTTGCCATCATGGGGCCCACTGCGCCGTGGCGGACCGGACCGTTTGGAGAGGACTTTCGTGTCGTGAGGAAAGAACTTCCCTGCAGCCCCTGTTTTAAGAAGGCGAAATGCCCTCTTGAGCATCATAAATGTATGCAGGATATATCGGTTGAAGAAGTTTTTAAAACATGTTGTAATTGGTTAGGCGCAGATAACGGTTAGTCGGTGTATGGTTTCAGCATAATTTATGAAACCGGAATACGTGCATCAGGTTTAAATCACAACAATAACTATAAAAGGAAAAATCATGGCGATAAGTAAAGATCTGCTGGATATTCTGGCATGTCCCAAGTGCAAAGGCGATGTTTATCTGACGGAGGATGAAGACGGGCTCATCTGTGATGCCTGTAAGTTAAAATATCTGATCAAAGATGATATTCCCATTATGCTTATTGATGAGGCAGAACCTGTTTGAGTTTTATAAATCGTTGTTTTAATACTAATATTGTCTAAATACTAGAGGCGAGCCTTTATGAAGCTGCTTTTGGCCATTGCACTTATTTCACTGATTGCCTTGATCGGTTCCCGTCTGACTTTTTTTTCCCGCCGCCTGACCATGGGTCTCAAAAATATAATTTTCACCGGTACAGAATATATATTTCTGGGTTTTTTCCTGGGAAGCTGGGGACTGAATATTCTTGATATAGAGACTTTGAAAAAGCTCGAACCCTTTCTTCTTTTTGGACTCAGCTGGATTGGTTTTCTTTTCGGGCTTCAGTTTGAGGTCAAACGCTTAAAGGTTCTTCCCAGGCGCTACTTTTCAATTACTGCGATACAGTCTTTTATTGTGTTTGTACTGGTCTCTTCTGCGGCCTGGATCGCACTTAAATTTTTTCAGCTGCTTCCTGAACATCTGATACTGCTGGCTTCAATTACCCTTGGCAGTTCCGCCTCCTGTACAGCGCAGTCGGCTATTGCGATCGTAAATCATAACTTTCGTATTGAAAACAGGGGCCTGCTTGAGCTTATGCGCTATATCTCCAGTGTTGACGGGCTTTTTGCGCTTCTTTTTTTTGCGGCAGCACTCTGTATCCTGCCTAACGGCGGTCTTGTCAGTTTCGGCTTTTTAAAATCTCTAGGCTGGCTGACCGTGTCAATAGCCATGGGGGTTTTGCCGGCTCTTGTTTTGATATTTTTAAGCAGTACCAGGTTTACCCAGCAGGAATATATGGTCTTTCTGATCGGTGTAATCATGTTTTGCGGGGGTCTTGCAGAAAGGCTTCACTATTCGTCTCTGGTTGCCGGGCTTGTATGCGGAATTGTTACTGCTAACTTTTGTCCCCATCGGTTAAGGGCTCTTTCAATTGTTGTCCATGCGGAAAAATCGATCTATATTTCGCTCCTTATCCTTTTGGGAGCCGGCTGGCAGTTCAAAGCAGGTGCTGTTTTAATTGTTGCTGCTGTTTATTTTTTTTCAAGGCTTGTGGGGAAGATTATAGGGGTGTTTACCGCAACAAAAATATTTAAGCCAAAATATAAAGTGCCGCCTCAACTGGGCCTTGGCCTGATATCTGAAGGGGGGCTTGCGGTTGCCATAATTATAAATGTGACCCTTCTTTATCCGGTGCTTTCCGATTCTCTAATAACCATAATCGTTCTTTCCGTTATTGTTAATGAGTATATCAGTCCGGCCCTAATCGTTAAACAGCTGGGTGATGTACTGCACTTTGCAGAAGATAGGTTTCAGAAGGTGAAAGATCATGAAGCGGATACAGAATAAATAACCGGGAAACAGTATGCAAAACAGAATAATCAGCTTAATGATAGTTGTCGGGACCATGTTTCTGGTGGTCAGCTCTGGTTTGTTCGGGATAAAAGGGGAGGTCTCGCCGTCTCTGGTTCTTGGGTTTATGCTGCTTTCAGCATATTGTATTGGTTTTATTCTTGCACGGATCGGCCTTCCTCAGATTACCGGATATATATTTGCCGGTCTTTTTTTCGGACCTTTTTTTGTTGATTACTGCAGCAGCCGTGCAGTTGCTGATCTCGGATTTTTAAACAGTCTGGCTCTTGCGTTTATTGCTTTTTGTGCAGGCGGGGAGCTCAAGCTTTCCAGCATACGTTCTAAACTGAAAATTATTCTCTGTCTTATCGGAGGAGTGACAGCAGTTGTTTTTACAGGTGTCACACTCTCGGTTTTCCTTATTTCTCCATACATTCCCTTTTTGTCGGGTTATAACCTTTATGTGCGCCTAGCTGTTTCCGCGATATTTGGTGTTATTTCAGTTGCCCGTTCACCATCGTCTGCGATTGCAATAATAAGTGAAACAAAAGCAAAAGGTGACTATACCGATACGGTTCTGGGGGTAACCGTAGTCATGGACGTGGTTATTATTATCCTTTTTGCGGTTGTCATATCTGTATGTCAGGTTGCGCTCGCGTCTTCCGGCGGAATGGATGCTTCGTTTGTTTTATATCTACTGCTTGAGATCGTGATTGCATTAGTATCCGGATTTCTTCTCGGTAAGATAATTGTTTTCCTGATCGAAAAGGTGAAGGTGGAATTTCCTGTGGTGATCGCAGGAATGGGTTTTATCGTGATTAAATTCTGTCACTTTATGGGCGAATATTTTCATGACTTTTATGATGTAAGTTTAAACATTGAACCACTGCTGATCTGTATGGCGGCAGGTTTTACCATTCAGAATTTTTCAAAGTACGGCAGTACCTTTTTGAGAAGAATGGATAGGGTCTCTTTGCCGATCTATGTTGCTTTCTTTGCGATTACGGGTGCATCTATAAATATGGACGCCTTAAGATCATCCTGGTTTTTGGGGCTGATAATTGTTTTGGTGAGGACTCTGATGATATTTATGGGCTCCAGGTTAAGCGGAAAAATTGCAGGGGATACAAAGGGTATCTGTAAAAATGCATGGCTTGGTTTTATTACCCAGGCCGGTGTAAGCCTGGGACTTTTATCAGAGGTCGTGAGGCGGTTTCCTGAAATAGGAGGGGACATTCAGAGTATCCTTGTCGCGGCGATAACAGCAAATCAAATTGTGGGTCCCGTGGCGTTTAAATACGCACTGAATAAGGTTGGGGAAACGAAGAAGCAGCTGATGCCTAATGCCTAATGGCTCCAATTATGTACTATTCGCTATTAACTGCTTTTCATGCTTGACCGGGAGCTTTTAATATTATAAGTAAGTAACAATTAATTATGATTAGAGGGTTGACATGCTGATCACAGATTATCTCAAAGAGGAATGCATCGATTTTTCTCTTGCCGGGGAAAATAAAGAAGAAATTATCACAAAGCTTCTAGACCTTATCTGTAAAAGTGATCCGGGAATAAATAGAGAAGATGCTTTGGAAGATCTGTTTGCCAGGGAAAAACTGGAATCAACAGCCATCGGTAACGGCATCGCGATCCCCCATGCGCGGATCGATAAAGTATCAGACATAAAGATCGCTTTTGGACGTTTAAAGAGCGCCCTTGATTTTGATTCCATTGATAAAAAACCGGTAGAACTTGTTTTTCTTATTTTGTTCCCAAAGGAAGAAGTGGGCCTTCAGCTCCGGTTCCTCGCCAGGGTTGCGAGGCTTTTACATCAGGGCGGGCTCCATGATAATCTGCTCGCATGTAAAAGTTTAAAAGAGGTAATGGATACATTTAAGATCTATGAGGAAAAACATTTTCACTGAGAACGATTAATATGAAACTAGCTGTTGTTTTTCTTAATAAAATAGAATTTCTTGAGGATATTCTGGCGGCATTCCTTGAAATAGGTGTCAGGGGTGCAACGGTTATTGATTCTGTCGGCATGGGGCATATTATTTCTCAGCACATCCCGATATTTGCGGGTCTGCGTGATGCTTTTGCCGGCAGCAGTCCGAACAATAAGATTATTTTTGCAGTCGTAGAAGAAGATCTGGTGGAAAAGGTGGCTGAAGTCGTTGAAGATATCTGCTGGGCTCAGGAGGAGAGCGGGGCAGGGTTTATGATATCTCTCGATGTGGATAAGGTTTTTGGACTGAAACAGCAATAGTCTGAAAGTCAGTATATGGTTTTGATGGTTGCTCCGGGAATCAGCTGAGTTGAAACCGGTATGCCGTTCAGCTCGGCAAGTTCTCTGGCCTTAACAGAGCTGCCAAGAGTTCTTCTGGCGATGATCGGAAGCGAATCCCCCCTTCGAACCGTATATAATTTTATGTGCCGGATATCATCTCTGGGGCCATAGGCAAGTCCAGTCAAATATGACTTGTATTTCTCAGCGTTTATTTTCCCCCGGTGACTGTAATCTTTTTTTGGACTGTTGTGGAGCTGACCCATGGTTTTATTCATTGTGACCATTACCTTATATTTTGCTTCGATACGTGCGATCCGGTCAAAGATGTAGGGGTGTGTTGTAAGATATCCCTGTGCTCCGGTGGGACCCTGGCTTAAATGTGAGAGGGAATACATGAAAGATACCATCTGCAGCGGGTCATAGCCGGTTTTCATAACGTGCTCTACGGACTGTTCGTCAGCCAGATATTCCCTGTCTCTGCTGAATCCAAGCATTAAAGCATTAAAGAGCTGATTGGTTGCCATGGCTGCATCTCCTCCGCTGCCAGAGGATGCCGCTGCTCCTGCAATTCCTGCAAGGGTTGCAAGCTGTGCTATCATGCGCTGGGACATCATTGCCGCGCTGTCCCTGCCCACAATATGGCCGATCTCATGTCCCAGCACGCCGGCAAGTTCTGCTTCGCTGTTAAGAAGAGCAAGAAGGCCCCTTGTTATATATATATATCCTCCCGGTACGGCAAAAGCATTTTTAGTGTCATCGTCAAGGATGGTAAAATGGTAGCTTATGTCACGTCGCCTGCATACCTTGACCAGATTTTGTCCTATCTCATTGACATACAGCTGAAAAGCAGTGTCATGATAGTATCCGAACTGCCGGATTATCTGTCCATGGGCGTTTCGCCCTATTTTCATTTCCTTTTCCTCGCTGACAATATTGAACTCTCTTTCCAGAGTAACAGGATGTACCATGCAGCCTGTAATTAAAAAGAGAGAAAGAAGAAGTAGGAGGAGATTTATTTGTTTTTCCATGTTTTTCGTATTTTATAGGATTTTAAACAAAATTGATTTTTTAAAAATATATACCTTTTTATTTAAAAAATCAATGTCATTGCCTTTTTAAATTATTTTTGATAGTTAATTAAGTTAATGTAAATATTTTAAAGACTGTTATGCTGTTAAGAAAAAGACTTGAAGAAAACGAAAAGAAATTTCTATCTGAGAAGGCCACTCTTAGCTGTGAAAGTAAAGGCAGGCTTTCTGCTGAGGAAGAGTGTGATCTGCGCCCTGCTTTTCAGCACGACCGGGATAGAATAATTCATTCCAAGGCGTTCAGGCGTCTTATTCATAAGACGCAGGTATTTTTGGCTCCGGGAGGAGACCATTATCGGACCCGGCTTACCCATACTTTGGAGGTCTCTCAAATTGCAAGGACAATATCAAAATCCCTTTTTCTAAATGAAGACCTGACAGAGGCTATTGCGCTGGGTCATGATCTTGGACATACGCCGTTTGGTCATGCAGGTGAAGCGGTTTTAAACAGCATTGTTTCAAATGGATTCAGCCATCCCGAGCAGAGTCTGCGTGTTGTGGATGAGATAGAAAAATTGAACCTTACCCTGGAAGTACGTGACGGGATCACTAAACATTCAAAGCGGGGAGGGCCTATCTTCCCCGACGATAGAAACCTTCTTCCCATGACTCTGGAAGGACAGGTGGTCAGGATTGCGGACTCCATCGCCTATCTAAATCATGATCTTGATGATGCCCTGCGGGCAAAGGTCATCTCTGAGAAGGATCTTGATAATGAAGTAAAGGATATTCTGGCTGCGCTGGGAGAAGGTCATTCGCAAAGAATCGGCCTGATGGTGAATGATGTGATAAAAACAACAATGGATTCGGGAGCAGAAAGAGTCATGGCAAGTGATGAGATCATACATGCAGCCATGGGCCTCAGACGTTTTCTGGATAACCGGGTTTATAATGGAACAGCGGTACACGATGATTTTGAAAAAGCATCAAAGATCGTTAAAGAGCTTTTTGCGTATTATATCGAAAATCCGGACTTTTTTTATAAGAATTCAGGTAAGAACTTTAATTCCGGCATGATAGAACAGGATGTGTGTGATTTTATTTCAGGGATGACAGACAGATACGCCTTTAAGGAGTATGAACGGATTTTCCTTCCCCAGCCCTGGCTGATATTTTAGGATCAGTGAGAGATGAGAAGTGAAGAGTGAAAAGTAGTTAAAGTTGTCATTCCGCAGTTAATGAGGGATCCAGCTTCTTGGTTGTTAGGCCGCTCCTCAAATCCCGGGAACCGGGATGCTCGTCAAATCAAGCCAAAGGTTTGATGCTCTTTTAGCGCAGCGCTCATCGATATTCTTCAGAGCTTCTTTTCCTGGGCTTTTGTTTTTTCATGCTTCCCTGAAAGATATCCATAATCTCTTTAAATGACGAATCTGTTTCCATGTCACCGTCTCCGCCCATCATGCCCCTTATCAGTCCGGGCAGACTTTCTTTCATAATGAAACGGAGGGTGTCTTCAGGGAGAGAGACATCGGGTTCTTTGAGCGTGCCTTTAATGATGACCGGAAGTGCGATCAGGCCCGCCTCTTTAGGCAGGAACTTGGCCAAGGCTTTTCCGCCTTTAAAGAGTTTTTCTGATATTTTCAGTTTTGCTTCAAGATCCAGAGAGGTATCAAGATAGATGTTTCCTTCACTGTAAAATTCCAGATATTCGCTTAGGACTTCACTGTCTATATCAAGGATACTGTCTCTTAGCCTTATGTTTAGTGTCCCCGTATGGAAAGGAATTGTTTTAAGTTTGTTCATTTTAATAAAGGACGAGAGTGGGGGTTTAAAAACCAGGTTTCTTATGACGCCGTCTTTCATGTAAAAAGCACCATCGGCTTTTAAATTATCATTTAGGCTGACAGGGCTGGTACCGGTACCCTTTAATGCGCAGCTGCCTGAAAGGCTTCCTTGCACATATCTTCTAAAAGCAGGAGATAAGAGTCTTGACAATGAGTCCAGTCCTGCATTTTTAAGTTTTAAATGAAAATAATAGTCAAGACCTTCTACACCAAGGTCTATTTTTGCTGAAAGATCGAATGTTCCAGCTCCTATCTCACCGGTGAGATTATTTATAGAAAAAATATTGTTTTCAAAAACATATTTTCCCGTGACCTTATTTAAGGGCATGCCGTATAAATACGTATTGCCCAGATTTAAAGGACCCTTGAGCGATATTTTTTGAAAATTAAAGGGGCCGATGTCTTCCAGCGCTTCCGGTTCTGACAGTCCCGGGTCCTCGTTAAACAGGTGGGCAAGGTCAACTTTGGAGGTGGTTACCCTAAGGTTTGTTTTTAGCGGCCAGTTATTATAGTCCGGGATGCTGCCTGTGAAGGTAAATGTTGATCCTATAGCTCTTATGGTGAATGTTTTTACGGAGATGTTTTTGTTGTCTAACACAAAGCTGCCGATAAGTTCAGGCTGTAAATTGGCAAGGGGCGGATAAATAATCTTATTGCCCTTTAAATTAATTGAAATTGTCGGTGAAAGGGTTTTTCCCAGTTTTCCTTTCAGGTGTGCTTTTATTCCCAGATCGCCGGACAGCCTGAGTCCGTAAGCCGGAGAATCAGGCGTTATGTCAAGACGGTCAAATATCTGTTCAAGGGAAAAATTATCCGAGGTGATGGATATGTCAAAAAAGGGACTGTCCGGTTTTACAGTAACAGATCCTTTACCTTTAAATTTTTGCGAAAGAAATGATCCCTGTATATTCTCAAGGACTAACTTTTTTTCCGATAAGCTGTAAGATGCTTTGTAGATAAGGTCTGTATCAGCATCTTTGATCTTTAATGTTTTGTCCTTAACCGTTAACAGTATGGATGTATCCTTGAGTGCGGCAGAGCCCTGTATTTTAAGACCCGAGTCTTTGTAGCTTATATTCGTATCAAGAGAAAGAAGCCCGTCGGTTAGGGGGATTTTTTGTGCTTCAAGAAGGCTGCTGATCTGCTTAACCGGAATTCTGTCAATTTTAATATTACCGGCGACTTCTTTTTTGGGAACCGTTATTGTTGCTTCACAGTTAATCTCTTTTTTGCTGCTTCCCTGGAGGTTTGCAGAGAGGGAGGCTTTAAATGGAAACACAACAGAGATATCATCTGCAGATAATACAACGTTTTCAAAGCATATTTTTTCTGAGCCGGTATTTAAAAATATTTTGCCGTTTTCTATATTCACAGCGTCGGGGAGGAAGAAAAGACCCAGAGATGGTTTTTTTAAAGTGTTTCGTCTTTTTCTCTTTACCGGACTTTTCAGCTTGCCGTTTATCAGCTTAAGGGAACAAACAGGATTTGTGATGCGTACTTCTTTGATGAGAAGTTTTTTTATAAGGAGTGGAAAAAGACCGTGTTTGAATTCTATTTCTTCACAGGTTAAAAGCTCTTCTTCCTCGGAAACCGGTTTTAAGCTTATTCCCTTAAGCTTAATTGTCCTTAAGTAGCTTATATTAACTTCATTTATGGTTATTTCCCGGCCCAGATATCTTGTGGATTCATAGGAAAGAGAATTTTTTATGTTTTCAGGGGTAATTAAAGTTTTTGCAAGAATCAGGACAATTGCAAAAATAAGGATAAAAAACAGGAGAAGAAAGAGAAAAATAGCACGAATTTTTTTCATAATTAAAGAAACCCCTTATTTTTTTTTCGAAAAATGTTATATTTAAAAATTATTGAATCTATATTACCCATAGATTATTAACATATCTGCTGTATACGGGCAATCATAAAAAATACAGGGTGAGGCACAAAGCATAGAAATGAAAAGAAATATCAATAAATATATCTGTTCATTCAGTAAGAAAGGCACGGATGGCAAAAGGTTTTAAACACGCGGGAAAAGATCTCTTTAATACCATTACAGAAAAGTTGCGTATTGATGAAAATACGGCAGTCATTATTATTGCCTCTTTTATAGGACTAATCGGCGGAATAGGTGCTGTTGGTTTTCGTACACTGATTGAGACTATACAGGACTTTACCATCGGAGATCATCTTAATATTCTTCAGACAGTTACGGATCTGCCGTGGCAGATGAAGCTGTTTCTGCCGGTTGCCGGCGGGCTTATTGTCGGGCCGCTCGTATATTTTTTTGGACGTGAAACAAAAGGCCATGGTGTTCCAGAAGTTATGGAAGCGGTTGCCTTAAAGGGCGGAAAGATAAGGCCCCGGGTGATGTTCTTAAAGACTTTAGTGTCTGCTGTTACCATTGGAACAGGCGGGTCGGTCGGCCGTGAAGGTCCAATTGTACAGATAGGGTCAAGTGTCGGCTCTGCTTTTGGTCAGTGGCTGGGTGTGAGTCAGGACAAACTTAAAATTCTGGTTGCCTGCGGAGCCGCCGCCGGTATCGCAGCGACTTTTAATGCGCCTATTGCCGGAGTAATGTTTTCAGTTGAGATAATCCTTGGAAATTATGCGATCGCAACACTTGTGCCGCTGATCATGTCATCTGTTATGGCAACGATTATCGGCAGATGGTATTTTGGTGATATTCCTGCGTTTGAGATACCGCATTACGGACTGACCAGCGGATGGGAGATATTTCCCTATATTATACTCGGAATTATGACAGGCGTGCTTGCGGTGGGATTTGTCAAGCTTCTTTACGGTCTTGAGGATTTTGCTGATAACATACCGGTGAAAGGATGGATAAAAACGCCCCTTATCCTTTTTCTTGTGGGGCTTATGGTATTACAGTTTCCCCAGGTTTACGGCGTGGGTTATGACACGATCACTCAGGTCTTAAAAGGTGAGACGGTCTGGTATCTGCTTCTGCTTTTACTTCCGGTAAAAATGCTTGCTACTTCGGTTACGCTTGCAGCGGGAGGTTCAGGCGGTATCTTTGCGCCGTCACTGTTTCTGGGAGCTGTTTTTGGAGGACTTTTTGGTTCTTTAATGCAGTTTCTTTTTCCGGGCCTTGTTGTTTCATCGGGGGCATATGCGGTTGTGGGCATGAGTGCAATGGTTGCCGGAGCCACACATGCGCCGATTACGGCATTTCTGATCATTTTTGAACTGACCGGTGATTACAAACTGATATTACCCATAATGATATGTTCCATACTGGCTACTTTTATTGCCTCCCTTCTTGAAAAAGAGACAATATATACCATGAAGCTCACAAGACGGGGGGTGGATCTGACAAAAAAAGCTGAAGTATCTATTATGCAGACCACCAAGGTAAAAGATGTGATGGATGCCAGCGTGATTCCGCTTAATGAAAATACCGGATTTAATGATATCCTTGAAAAAGTTATACATGCGAATGAACTCAGCTATTATGTAATAGATGATAATAGTAAGTTTCAGGGGTCTTTTAATGTTCACGATGTTAAGGAAATCTTAAATGAACAGACTCTGGCCGGTCTGGTGGTAGCCAAAGACCTTATTCCCATATCTGTAAATCCCTCAATCGGGATTGATGCGACGCTTGCCCAGTGTCTGAAGAAGTTCAGCCTTTATGACGCGGAGGAAATAGCTGTTGTTGACAGTGAAGATTCCGCCAGATTTATCGGCAGGATAGGAAGAAAAGATATTATGAATCTCTATAACCGGGAGATCCTCCGGCAGGGAACAAGCGGTTTGAATTTTATCCAGAGTAAGCTTGCGGATAAGCCGACTGCACAGAAATATGTTAATCTGCCGGATGGGTTTGAAATAAATCTTATCAGCTTAAACAGCTCCGTATATATGAAAACCGTGCAGGACCTTGATCTGCGGAGAAATTACGGAGTTACGGTGGTAGCGATCAACCGGCGAACTGAAAATGGAGAGTGGGAAGTCATCATCCCCGATCATCTGGCGAGACTTAAGATCGGTGACAAGCTTGTTGTGATGGGAAGGGTTGAGGATTTAAACTGTCTTAAAATTGAGTTTGGCAGGACTTCCTGATATTTATTTACCTGCCTGTTTGTGGTCATGACTGTGTCTGGTATGTTCCGGGCAGGGGCCGTCTATTTCAATATCCGGTTTAATGAAAAGAAGCGGGAACACAATATCGCTGATGCAGCAGGGAATCCAGATCGCAATAAACAGTGTGGTGAATATTCCAAGAGCAGCGGCCAGGGTCATCTGATGGGTCACGGTCATTAGAAGATAAGAGGATGAAGCCCAGGTGCTTATTAATATATGGCCTGCGTGGGGAAACTTGGTTCTGGGGAGAAAAAAAGCAAGAAGAATACCTAGAAATGCTGCGGGAGTTACAATGTACCACTCTTCGATAAATCCAAGATGAATGCCGTTTTCAGTAGTTTGGGGCCCGGCATTGTCAAGTTCTGCCGGGTGATGATTCTTGTCTTCAATCGCATGCTCATGGACCTGTTCGTGGGTCGGCATTTCAAGTCCGATAACTTTAGTACCTAGGTGAGGGATTATAATATCACTAAGGGTTGCTATTCCGACGGATCCAAAATATCCGATAAAAATCACCAGTAAAAAGTTTTTTCTTAGTTCATGTACCCGAAACATTGATGTGGTTACCATTGCGCTTAGTACAACATGTGAAGGATGAAAGATTGAAAAAAGCAGATGGCTGCCTGATGAATCTATCTTTCTGAAAAAAAGCATGAAAATTATTCCAAGTATAGCGCCTATGCAGGTGAAAGGGGCATGGCCTTTCAGCTCTATCAGGATATGTTTTGCTTTGTTTTTGATTTCCATTTTTTATTTTTTCTGTGTCTCAAGGTGAGAGGCTGTCTTTTTAGACCGGATCTTATACTGCATAATAGAATATACGATAATAATATTTATTGTGTCAAATTTTTACCACAAGACTGTTTTTTTTAAAAGTCAGATCCCTTCAGTTTTTAGACGGTTTTTTAATAAAGGATGATTCAATATAAGGCGAAAGCCTTTGATGCCGATATGGTTTTTTCCGATATGCCAGTGTCTGTTGGATCTTGACCCAAAGGGGGGGGGGGTGAGTCGTTTAAATGAAGAAAATGAAGTTTTTTTATCCCAATGTGCCGGTCAAAGTTTTCCAGACTTTGGTTTAATCCATATTCTGTTGTTATGTCATAGCCTGATGCAAAGGCATGTGCTGTATAAAGGCATATGCCGATACGGTTCTTTTGATTAACAGAACTTATGATTTTTTGTTGTCTTAGATCAACTTAATATTTATTTTTCTTTGCCACCGGTTTTTTCTTAGCAACAACTTTTTTCAGTGCTGCTTCATTGTCTTTAACCTTTGCTTTAGCTGCTTTTAGTTCCTTTTCAATACGAGCGGCCTTCTTTTTTGTGTCTGTGCTCAATCTTTTGCACATTTTAGAACTTTTTGCTTTTTTGCTGCCATTTAGAATCCTCCTTGTAGTAATTTTAAGTGAATAACAATTCGGATGCTATTAAAAAACTTGAGCTAAATTTAATAAAAAAAGAACAAAAAAATTAATAACGAAATGAAACAAGTCGGAGGATGGAAAATATTGTAGTTAACTAAGGTTGATCAAGGTAGCTAATGAATTATCTTGCCTGTGCGTCCCCATCTGATGTTATTTAAAAAACTTTCCCATGACCAGTAAATGATAAAAGCTTTTCCTCTTACTTTATTTAAGTCAACAAAGCCCCAGAACCGGCTGTCATGACTGTTGTCCCTGTTGTCGCCCATGACAAAGAGACAGTTTTTGGGTACGGTCACCGGTCCAAAATTATCGCGAGGGCCTCTAACAATGTGACGGTCCGAATAGACACCTCTATTATCTTTGTATATTTTGTCATTTATAAATATTTTTTTATTTTTTATTGCTATTTTATCCCCTTCAGTTCCAATAACCCGTTTGATAAAATCTTTTTTGGGGTCCATTGGGTACTTAAAAACGATGACATCATCACGTTTGGGTTTTTTAAATACAAGCAGCTTTTTATCTGTAAAGGGTATTGTTGTACCGTAAATAAACTTGTTAACCAGAAGATGATCGCCGATTAACAGAGTGGGTTCCATGGATCCGGACGGTATTTTAAATGCCTGTACGATAAACGTCCTGATAATTAGAGCAAGGATGATTGCGATAACAAGAGCTTCAATGTTTTCTCTGTTTATAAAGCCTCTGTTTGAAAGGGATCTTCTTTTGTGTTTCATTTTAATGTCTTTCCTGTTTTTGCCGGTCTGTGTCCGGGAACATAATGATTTATAAATAACATTTTAGATTACACACTATTTTAATTTTATTGAAAATTAATTAAATAATATCTTATATCATACTTTTAAACCAATTCAAAAAAAAGATTGACACTTTTTAAATAGTTAGTATACTTTTCAGTTAACTATATGTGAAATTTGTGCGGGCATAGCTCAGTTGGTAGAGTACAAGCTTCCCAAGCTTGGGGTCGCGGGTTCGAATCCCGTTGCCCGCTCCACTGTATGCCAAGCGCACGTCCTGGCTTTTTCAGCCGCTAGAGATATGTAGTTAAGATCGTAATGCAAGGTGGGCTGTGCCCACTTTTTTATTTTTTAGAAACAGACGAATCGATTGTGCAGATATACACTTGCTATGGTGTCCCAGGGACAAAAACTTGAAAAGAAAATAATTGATGCAGTTGAAAAGTGTCTTGAAGAGATGTTTGAACATACTGACCTTGAACTTGTTGATGTTGAATACCGCAGGGAATCATCCGGTTGGGTGCTGCGGGCATATATTGATAAAAAAGGGGGTGTCCAGCTTGCCGACTGCAGCAGGACAAGCAGTCAGCTTGGCGATATTATTGAGGTAAAGGATATTATTCTCGATGCATACAGTCTGGAAGTTACCTCGCCGGGCGTGAACAGGCCGTTGAAAAAACAAGAGGACTTTATAAAGGTCATCGGTGAGACCGTTAAACTTAAAACCAGAACGCTTTTAAATAACAGGAAGAATTTCAGGGGAGTGCTTAAGAGCTGCCGGGAGGAAATGCTGTTAATCGACAGTGACGGAAAAGAATTTTCTATTCCTTTGAGCATCGTAAAAAAAGCAAACCTTGAATACGATTTCAATAAAAAACAGTAGTATCAAATATTATGTGCTAATAAATATATATAATAGTTAAAAGGGAAGAAAATGCTTTCAGAATTAGATAAAGTAATAGATGAAATAGGCAAAGACAGAGGGATAGACAAAGAGGCTCTTGTTAAGGCACTTGAGGAGGCCCTTGTAAAAGCAGCCAGGAACAAGTATGGCTATGGTCTTGAGATTGAAGCCCAGTACAATGATGAGCTTGGAGAAATAGAACTTTTTCAGTTTAAAGATGTTGTTGAAACCATTACATCTCCAATCCGGGAGATATTGCCTGAAGATGCTAAACGGGTGGACCCTGATGCAGAGATTGGTGATGAGATAGGGGTAAAGATGGATACCTCCCAGTTTGGCAGAATTGCTGCTCAAACAGCCAAACAGGTGATTATGCAGAATATCAGGGAGGTCGAGCGGGATAATACCTATAATGAATATAAAGATAAAAAAGGTGAGCTGGTTACCGGATATGTTCACAGATTTGAAAAGGGAAACATAATTGTTATGCTTGGCCGGCATGAAGCTATTTTACCCGGTCAGGAACAGATTCCGGGTGAGAGTTTCTCCCTTAGAGACAGGGTCAAAGGCTATCTGCTTGATGTTAAAAAGATCACCAAGGGACCTCAGGTGCTTTTATCAAGAACACATCCGGGTTTTCTGCTTAAACTTTTTGAGCTGGAAGTCCCCGAGATCTCAGATGGTGTGGTTAAAATACATAATGTTGCCAGAGAACCCGGAAATAGAGCGAAAATTGCGGTTGAATCCTTTGATTCAAGGGTTGATCCTGTTGGTGCCTGTGTGGGAAACAGGGGGTCCCGTGTTCAAAACATTGTTCAGGAACTTCATGGAGAGAGAATTGATATTGTTCCCTGGTCTGAGGATCCGGCAACTTTTGTATGTTCTGCCCTTGCTCCGGCAGAGGTGTCAGAGATTATTGTTGACGAGGATAACCGCAGCATGGAAATCATCGTTGATGACAGTCAGCTTTCACTGGCTATCGGGAAAAAAGGACAGAATGTAAGATTATCTGCAAAGATTACCGGCTGGAAGATAGATATCAGGAGCCGGTCAAAGTACGATGAGTCTTCTAAGGAACATCTTGATGAGCTGATTGGACTGGAAGGTATTGATGAAAAAATGGCTGAAAAGCTTATTAATTCGGATATTTTAAATCTGGAGGCGGTTCTTAATGCGGAAGTTTCAGAACTTAATGAAATTTTAGAGCTTGATGACGGAGTGGCTGAAGATATAAAAGAACAGGCAAAACTGCTTTTGGAAAGCAATATATCCTCTGATGAAGGTAAAGACTCAGGCAAAGACTCAGATAAAGACTCTGTTCCTGATGAAGAAATTGTTCCTGCAGAAGATGAAGCCGGCGAAAAAGAGAAAAAAGAAGAAGAGACTGAGTAATATATCGCAGATATTTTTCTAAATTGAAACAAGAGACAGGCGGAATTAATGAGAGTTCATGAACTGGCAAAAGAGTTAAAACTGGACAGTAAGGCCCTTATCCCGGAGCTGAAAAGGATGGGTTTTGATGTTAAGTCTCATATGAGTTCCCTTAGTGAGGAACAGACAGAAGAAGCACGCAGTAAATTCGGCGGTAGAAAATCTGAAAAGGCTTTAAAATCGGAGACTGAAAAAGCAACAGCTGAAAAGACGGTTAAAAAAGTTTCTAAAAAGAAAACAGAAAAAATTCCGGAAAAGACTGTAACGGAAGCTGCTGAAAGGGATCCTGATGCGGAGGGGCTCCCTGAGAAGAAACTGTCCGGTTCTCTTGTTGAAAAGAGAGTCAGCGGAACTGTTATCAGAAGAAGAAAGAAAACAAAGGTAGAACCTGAACCTCAGGAAACAGCCGCAGAGGAAACGATTATTGAAGAAGCAGCTGTTGTTGCGGAAAAAGAAGAGAAAATAAAAGTAGACATATCCAGAAAAGCCGCTCCGGTTGAAGAGGCAGAAAAAGAAGAGACTCAGGAAAAACCTGAGGCTGAAGAAAAGACGGAGATTGAGGAAAAGCCAGAAACTGAAGAGAAAGCTGAGGATAAGAAAACAACAGCAGAGAAGAAAAAAGCGGAAGAATCTGATTCTGAAAAAAAGCCGGTTAAGAAAAAAAAGGCTAAAGGTAAGATGACAGGCGCAAGGATCATAGGAAAAATCGATCTTGAGCCCAAAAAAGAAGAAGCGGTGGAAGCACCGTCTGCAGTGAAAGGTGTTGTAAAAAGACCCGAAGAGATGGACTCGGACCTTGTTGATGAAAAAGACAAGAAAATTGTTGCGAAAGACAGTAAGGTCCGACGTAAAAAGTTTAAATGGCAGGGGGATGTGAGTGAAGAAGAAGGGGCTGTTCCACGTCCGCAGAAGCGCAGATACAAGGTCAGTGATAAACCCGGAAAGGGAAGAAAGAAACCCAAGGTTTCTTCTCTTGGGGATAAGCGGTTTGGAAGGTCAAGGGAAACTGAAAAAACAACGCCGAAGGCCATCAAACGCAAAATCCGGGTTCAGGATGGAATCGTGTTATCTGAACTTGCCAAGAAAATGGGTGTTAAGGCGACGGAAGTTATTAAGAAGCTTATGGAGTTTGACGTGATGGTGACCATTAACCAGGTACTTGACATGGACTCAGCTTCTCTGGTCGCTACAGAATTCAACTATGAGGTAGAGTCGGTTTCAATTGAAGAAGAAACAATTTTTGAGGAAAAATCAACGGATCTGGAAAAGGATCTTATTCATAGATGTCCTGTTGTTACAGTTATGGGTCATGTCGACCATGGTAAGACGTCTCTTCTTGATACCATCAGAAATGCAAGTGTCGCTGATGGGGAAAAGGGAGGGATAACACAGCACATCGGTGCTTATCGCGTGGTCACCGGGCATGGTGATATTGCGTTTGTGGATACGCCCGGTCATGCTGCGTTTACCGCCATGCGGTCAAGGGGTGCCCAGATAACAGATATCGTCATTCTGGTGGTTGCGGCGGAAGAAGGACCGAAACCCCAAACGATCGAGGCAATAAATCATGCCAAGGCAGCCGGAGTCCCCATTATTGTTGCGATAAATAAAATTGATAAGCCGGAGGCAAACCCTGAAAAGGTGAAACAGGAACTTTCCGGACAGGGGCTGGTTCCTGAGGATTGGGGCGGTGATGCCATCTTTATGGAGGTCTCTGCAAAAAAGAATATCGGTGTAGACAAACTATTGGAAATGGTGATCCTTCAGGCAGAGATGCTGGAGCTCAGGGCGAATCCGAATAAGCCTGCAAAAGGCGTGATCGTAGAGGCCAGGTTGGACAAAGGAAGAGGTCCTATTGCTACAGTTCTTGTTCAGGAGGGGACCTTGAAGGCGGGAGACTCATTTGTCTCAAGGCAGAATTCCGGAAAAATAAGAGCGCTTATCGGCGATAGAGGTCAGGTGCTTAAAGAGGCGGGTCCGTCCACACCTGTGGAGATACTCGGATTTTCCAGCGTGCCCGAGGCGGGAGATGCTTTTCTTGTCGTTGATGATAAAAAAGCCAGACAGACCAGTGATTACTGGCAGCAGAAAAAACGGGAAGGTGATCTGAAAAAGGATGCCGGCGTTTCACTTGAGAATTTTATGAGTGCGGTTGGAGAAGGGGAGAAAAAAGAACTTCGGATCATTGTTAAGGCAGATGTTCAGGGGTCTGCAGAGGCATTAAAGGCATCACTTGAGAATCTTACCAGTGATGAGGTCAGGCTGAACGTGCTGCACTCTTCTGTGGGTGCGGTAAGCCTGAATGATGTCATGCTTGCAGCCGCTTCAAATGCAGTTATTGTTGGTTTCGGTGTCAAGGCGGAGGCTAAGGCAAGGGCCTCTGCAGAGTCTGAAAAGGTGGATATCAGGCTTTATGATGTTATTTATGATGTTGTTGATGAGATCGAGCGTGCGATGCTTGGACTCCTTCCGCCAAGAATTATAGAGACAAAATCGGGTAAAGCCGAAGTGAAACAGGCTTTTGAGATTTCAAAGTATGGAACCGTTGCCGGCTGCATGGTTGTTGAAGGAAAAATTTTAAAGGGATCCAGGGCACGTGTTATCCGGAACGAGGATGTTATATATGAAGGCGAGATAACGTCACTGAAGAGATTTAAGGATGACGCCAAAGAGGCCCTGTCCGGTCAGGACTGCGGTATTTTCCTGGGGGATTATGATAAGTTCCAGGAAGGTGATGTGATAGAGTCTTTTCTGGTGGAAGAAGTTGCCCGGACTTCATTGTAGGTAATAGAATTCATGAAAAGTTCTTATCAAAGATCAGACCGGGTCGCAGATGTTATAAGAAGAGAAGTATCAGATATTCTTTTTCGCGAAGTGAAAGACCCGCGCTTGAGTTTTATAACGATCACAAGCGTTGATCTGGGAAAGGATCTGAGAAATGCAAGGATCTACTATACTTCACTGAAAGAGGCGGAAGAGCTTGAAGAGATCGGGAAGAGTCTGAAAAAAGCAGTCGGTTTTGTTCAAAGAAAACTGGGGAAACGTGTTCATTTGAGATATTTGCCCCAGCTTTCATTTGTTTATGATGCTTCTCTAAAGTACGGAAGTCATATGGACAGTATACTGGGCAAAATAGAGGAAGAACTGAGCGAGAAAGAAGAAGAATTGGGCGGAGAAGAGGAATAGACTTTTTATTTTATGGACGGAATTATAATAATAAATAAATCCAGCGGACTCTCCTCCAGCAGGGTCGGCCTAAAGGTTAAGAAAATGCTGGACTTAAAAAAAGTAGGTCACCTTGGGACGCTTGATCCCATGGCAACAGGTGTGCTTCCGTTGTGCGTTAACGAAGGCACAAAACTGGCCCAGTTCCTTTCTGAGGCGGATAAGGAATATGTGGCGACGCTTAAGCTTGGAGAGGAAACGGATACCCAGGACAGTGAAGGAACTGTTCTGAAAAGTATTGATAAGATACCTTTAGACAGTGATGTGATTAAAAAAGTGATACAGGGATTTAAAGGGGAAATATTTCAGCTGCCGCCAATGTATTCTGCGCTAAAGCACAAAGGGGTCCCTTTATATAAACTTGCAAGAAAAGGTGAAAGTGTCCCCAGACAGGAAAGAAGAGTTGTCATATATGAAATAGAAGTTCTTGAGATAGACATCCCCTACGTGACATTTCGTCTTGTCTGTTCAGGCGGTACTTATGTGCGAACGATCTGTCATGATGCGGGTCAAAAGCTCTCCTGCGGGGCTCATATGACGAGTCTGCAAAGAGTCCGCAGCGGTTCGTTTCACATCAGCCAGGCCCTTGATGTCGAGGATATTGAAAACAGCAGCTGTAAGAGTATTATGCAGGAATATCTGGTATCTCCAAAAGATGCGCTTATCCGGCTGGCGGAGGTGGTGGTCACAGAAGAACTGGTTCTTAAAATAAAAAATGGTGTCCAGGTCACCGTTGCGGATATCCGTGAACTGGAATTACCTGATTTTAAGATGGATCAGAAAATTAAAATCATATCACCTGACGGAGCACTGGTGGGTGTAGTTGAATCTCTGGCGGATAAAGAAACTTTTTTGTCTGAGGCTAAACCGGAGGATAGGGTGTTTAAGACTCTGAGAGTCTTTGCTGTCGGGGAATAAAACAATAAAATAAGAACCAATAGATATAGAACCATTGAGGTAAGAGAGGAAAAATCTATGGCATTACAAACACAGCAAAAACAGGAAATTATCAATAAGTTTAAAACCAGTGACAATGATACCGGTTCTCCTGAAGTTCAGATCGCACTTCTGACTGCCCGTATCGAGTATTTGACCACACATTTCAGTGCCTATAAAAAAGACCATCATTCAAGAAGAGGTCTTATTCGGGCGGTAAATCAGAGAAGAAAACTTCTGGATTATCTGAAAAGTAAAAATGTGGATAAGTATAAAGAAATATTAAAAGAGCTGAATCTCAGAAAGTAATTTTTGAGAGAAAATGGATGCCCTGGTTTTCCAGGGTACTTCCTTAATAATTCATGAGGTGAAGAATAATGAAAGAGTGTGTAACCCTGGAATGGGGAGGAAGACCACTTGTCCTGGAAACCGGACGGATGGCAAAACAGGCGGATGGAGCGATACTTGCTTCGTATGGAGAAAGTGTAGTTCTGGTGACTGTTGTTGCGTCAAAAAAACCCAGAGAAGGCGCTGATTTTTTTCCGCTATCGGTTGATTATATGGAAAAGACCTATGCCGCAGGTAAGATCCCCGGCGGGTTTTTTAAAAGAGAGGGCAGACCCGGTACCCGGGAGATACTTTCCGCCCGTTTTATAGATCGGACACTCCGGCCGCTTTTCCCCGACGGTTTTTTAAATGAAGTGCAGGTAATAGCAACAGTGCTGTCCGCCGATGAGGAGAATGACCCGGATATTCTTGCTATTTCAGCAGCTTCGGCTGCACTTGAAATATCAAATATTCCTTTTGCCGGTCCAATAGCCGGTGTTAAGGTCGGAAGAATCAACGGTGAATTTGTGATTAACCCTTCGACTGAAATGTCTGAGGAATCTGAGCTTGAAATTGTGGTGGCCGGGAGTCAGGATGCGATTGTCATGGTTGAAGGAAGCGCGGAAAATGTATCTGAAAAGGTTCTTCTTGACGCGATTATGTTTGGTCATGAAAGTATTCAGGGTGTGCTTAAGATACAAAAGGATCTGAAGTCCCGGGTCGGTAAAGAAAAAATTATTTTTACCCCGCCTGTTATTGACTCAGAGATAGAGAAAAAGGTCAGAGAAAAGGCGACTGAGCCGATGCGTTCGGCATTAGCTATTTCTGCAAAACTGGATCGATATGATAAACTCAGGGAAATTCGTGAATCGGTTATTGAAGAAGTTACGGCCGAACATGAAGACGGCGGCGGACAGATCCGGGCCGTTATTGAAAAAATCGAAAGTGAGCTCATCCGGGGCCAGATCATAACCGAGGGTAAAAGGATCGGGGGCCGCACACCGGTTGATATCAGACAGATCGACTGCGAAGTGTCGGTTCTTCCGAGGACCCATGGGTCATCGCTTTTTACCCGGGGTGAGACCCAGGCAATGGTTGCGGTAACGCTCGGGACCGCAGGAGATGAACAGCGGATTGATTCTCTGGCCGGTGAAAGCCGGAAAGCGTTTATGCTTCATTATAACTTTCCGCCTTTTTCTGTCGGGGAGGCACGTTTTTTAAGGGGAACCAGCCGGCGTGAGATCGGACATGGTTTTCTGGCTGAAAAAGCAATAGCTCAGGTACTGCCCTCTGCTGAAGACTTTCCCTATACCATCAGGATTGTTTCCGAAGTGCTTGAATCAAACGGTTCATCTTCAATGGCATCGGTATGCGGAAGCACGCTTTCGCTTATGGATGCGGGTGTTCCGATCAAGGCGCCGGTTGCCGGAATTGCCATGGGACTGATACAGGATGGAGACAATATCATTATCCTTTCTGATATCCTGGGTGATGAGGATCATGTGGGCGATATGGATTTTAAGGTTGCCGGTACAAGAGAAGGTATAACCGCCATACAGATGGACATAAAAATTGATGGGTTGACTTCAGCTATTCTTGAAAAGGCTCTTGAACAGGCAAGAACGGGCCGTCTTCACATCCTTGATAAAATGCAGCAGACCATAAAGGATCCAAGAGATGATCTTTCGCCGAGGGCTCCGAGAATAGAGATCGTCAAGGTCAGGCCGGATAAGGTAAGTATCATAATCGGTCCGGGCGGTAAAAATATTAAAAATATCATCGCAACAGCAGGTGTAAAGGTGGATGTGGATGATGACGGAAACGTGATGATCGCTTCTCCGGATAGGGAATCCATTGAAAAAGCGATTGCCATGGTTAAGGGTTTGGTAGAAGAGGCTGAAGTCGGCAAGATCTATGTTGGTAAAGTCCAGAAAATTATGGATTTTGGCGCCTTTGTTGAAATTATGCCGGGTACTGACGGTCTGGTTCATATCTCGCAGCTTGATAATGAGAGGGTTCAGAATGTCAGAGATATCCTGAAAGAGGGAGACGAGGTGCTGGTCAAGGTGCTTGAGATCGATACTCAGGGCAAGATAAGACTGAGCCGGAAAGCTGTTCTTAACGAAGATATAAATAAGTATAAAAAATAAAGTATTTACGGATATGATAAATAAGACCGTTCTGGGTAACGGGGTCAGGATTGTAACAGAAAAAGTGCCTGCGGTACATTCTGTTACAATCGGCATCTGGGTGAAGACAGGATCAAGGCATGAAAATGGCAGCGAGAGCGGACTTGCGCATTTTATAGAACATATGCTTTTTAAGGGAACTGAAAAGCGCAGTGCCTGTGAAATTGCAAGGGTAATTGATTCTGTTGGCGGTTCCATCAATGCGTTTACCTCCAAAGAGTATACCTGCTTTTATGTGAAGGTGCTGAGGCAGCATTTAAGCCTGGCGGTAGACCTTCTCTGCGACATAATTTTCAAGTCGGTTTTTAATGAGGAAGAGATCGAAAAAGAACGTAATGTGATTTTTCAGGAGATCAGTATGGTCCATGATACGCCTGATGATTATGTTCAGGATCTCTTCATTCAGTCCTATTTCGGGAACCATCCTCTGGCATCGGCAATTCTGGGTGAGGTTGAAACTGTTCAGGCCTTTAAACGAAGAGATATTGTCGACTACTTCACTGAAAAACACCTTGTTCCTAAAAAGATAATTATTTCAGCTGCCGGAAATATCGAGCATGAAGAAGTGCTTGCGGAAGTCGTTAAAAGATTCGACCATTTAAAAGACGCTGACTCAGAGACCGATTCCTTTCTTTTCACCCCTGAAAGAAAAGTATCCTATCATTTTAGAGAGCTTGAACAGGTACATATTTGTCTCGGGACGATAGGATATTCCCAGGAGGATGATCAAAGATACCCCCTTTATATTCTGAACGCGGTTCTTGGCGGCAGTATGAGTTCAAGGCTTTTTCAGGAGATCCGGGAGAACCGCGGTCTGGCTTATTCTGTTTTTTCATTTACCTCGTCTTTTATAGATACCGGTATGTTTGGTATTTACCTGGGAACAACAAAAGAAAATGTCAAAGAGTCCCTCAGCATTGTGATGCGGGAATTAAACAGGATCACCGATGTCGAAGTTAACGGTTTTGAGTTGACAGATGCAAAAGAACAGCTTAAGGGAAATATGCTTCTTTCCCTTGAAAGCACAGACAGCAAGATGAGCCGTATTGCAAGGTCTGAAATCTATTATGATGAATATGTTCCGATCGAAGATATTATTGAAAAAGTGGATGCTGTAAGCGCTGAAGAAGTTCAGGAAGCAGCAAAAAATATATTCAAAGATGACCTTTTTACCTTTACCTTTCTGGGCCCGGTAAAAGAAAAAGACATCTCTTCCGATATAATCCTTCTATAAAAAAACAGTCCTTTCACATTATTTTTTATAAATTATTTAATCGGGAAGTTTTACCAATTCAACCCGCCTGTTTTTGGCCCGTCCTTCCTTGGTGGTATTTGACATGACGGGTTTTTCTTCTCCGAATCCCTTTGGAATGAGTCTGCTATCATCGATCCCGAAAAGCCCGAGATAAGAAACAACGGTTTCAGAACGGTTCTGAGAAAGTCTCAGGTTATAGTCGTCTGCTCCCTGATCGTCGGTGTGTCCCTGAACCTCAAGTTTCAGGTCGGGATAATCTTTCAGCAGGGTGACCACATGTTGAAGCTGCTTGGTGGAATCGGTCTGCAGCGTGGCTTTATCAAGATCAAAGAATATTCCATGGAGCTGGACACGTCCATCAGTGTCCAGGGCCGCTTTCATCTCGGCAGGACCAAAGGCCAGGCTTTTTTTAAACCCGGCCACTTCGATAATACGAAGGTCCTGCTGGGATTTGTTCCAGATATGGACTTCACACCAGGTGATGCTGCCGTCATCACCGGGCAGGGTAAAGGTCAGGTATCCCTGGTTTTCGTAAAGAACCGTACCGTTTTTTTCCAGTGCTGCCTGTTTGTAGTTTTCCCGGTACTCCAGAATCGAATGTTTGGACTCCCATTTTCCCTTGTCGTCGAAGAGGCGGTAGGTGATCTTCCAGAATTTGCCCTGGACCGGTTTCTTCGATCTTTTACCGCTCTTTGAATCTGTGATATGGAAACTGTATTCTGCAAAATTCTGGTAGACGGCTTTCGGGATGAGAACGGATCCGGGGAAAGGGCGGATCAGAGGATGCTCTTTTGCTGAATTTGCGTGAACCGGGATAACGGGAATACTCAAGAGAATAAAAATAAATAATGTCTTAATACGTTTCATGGGTCTTTCTCCTGTTCTTTAAATTTAATTTATTGGAATTCTGAAATTTTAACATGATTTTTCCATAATATAGTCATCCATCACAAATCCGCCCCCGATATCTTTCACCTCTGAATAAGCCTTGATAAAGCCTTTCTTCAGGTACCATTGAATGGTGTTGGCATTGTATTTATTGACCGTTAAAAATATTTTTTTCAGGCCGCGCTTTCGGCAGATCTCCACAATAAAATCAAGGGCTTCATTGCCGACCCCGATCCCGCGATGGTTTTTCTTGACATAAAATTTGCTGATCATCAAGGTTGACTCCGCCGGATCCGGCACCAATCCAATATATCCTGTATGACCATAGTCAACACGTAACAGGTAGTATTCAACCCCTTCCTCTATTTGTTTGGAAATCGCGCTTTTGCTTTGAAACTTGTCCAGCATATAATCAACCTGGGCTTTTCCAATGATCGGTACAAAATGATCATTCCATATCTCTTCTGCTAACTCAGCAACAATCGATATTTCATTTTGTTCTTTAACTGCCGTAACTTTAATCATATCTTTCCCGTCTGTTTTTCAGGTTACGCTGCCGGTCTCAGCCACGGTATGCCGTTCGATCAACTGAATAGCTGAATGCCTGTTTCCTTATATTATCTTTCAGGTTTTACTGCTGTCAAGAGTTAACCTTCTGTTTTTCTTTATTCGAATCAAAAAAACGGGATGATGTCCACTGCTGTACTTTTTGCATCTTCTACCGTCACGATAGCTTTTCCGGGCAGATGCAGAAACTTTCCGACCCATAGGCGGTACTTTCCGCTTTCAAGATTATTGAACACGAAAGCCCCGTTATCGTCCGTATAGGCTTTCAGGTCTGTTCCCTTGCTGGACATACTCTTTAAAGTAACTGTGGCCCGGACCAGGGGGAGAATACCCCAGATCTTAACGGTTCCCGTGATAGAAGGTTTTACAGGCTGATCATGATCTATGGTAACCGGACCATCATACATGGACAGATACTCACAGGGGGGGCCCACCGTATAATAACCTGTGTGTTCTGTGAAAATATTCGCGATTGTTGTGACCGTTTTTTCACCTCTTCGGCAGATCGTGTCATTTGTGGATTCACCGCCTGAGCTGTCGTTTAAGATCTCCCAGCAGGTTTCCAAATCGTAGGTATCAAAGGCGGGCAGGATTTCCATGAGTCTTTCATAACGTGCCCGGGATGATAGGACAGACGTTTTTTCCAGATCTTCGATGCTTCGGGGTGAAAAGTCATTATCAAATTCATTTGTGTGCCCCAGCCAGGTCACACCTTCTTTCAGCTCCTGACCGTATGTCACCTTGATCTCATCCGAACAAACCTGAAGCCTTACCATGGAAGCGTCCTTAAAATCCACGAGTAGAAAGTTGCATGTAGCATATCCGTAAGTACCGCCCGCATCCAAAAAATCTGTGAAGCTGTCCACGGCCTGGGTCAGGTTGTCGCTTTCTGTCATTATCTGGCGGGTCTTTAAAAGCATTGGCAGCCCAGCCATTGGATTTTTATTACGGCCCCCGACATTATAGACAAGGGCCAAGCCTTTTTCATTGATGGCAAGTGACGCGCCACCAGTATTGCTTTTTTCGCCTGCCCAAGCTGTGATTGAAAAGGTTTGATGAAGGAAGCCAATGCACGAAGTTTGTCAGTAGTGAATGGGGTTGCATGCATTAAGTTCTGAGTGGTTTATAAGGAGTGCGTCGCCTGGGTGCCAGTGCTCGTGTGTTAAAACAGCTTGAAGAAAATCCTTGAATCCCTGCAATTCTGCGTCGCCATAAGTTCTTACCTCAAGGAAATCATCACAACAGAGAATCTCATATTTCATGAAATTTACCTTTCTAACGCTGGAGCTGTGCCTATAACCATTATCTTACTTTTGAGAGGTGTTTGCCATGGGTCTTTTATATGATTATCACGCAGCTTTAAGCGCGTCGGTCGGAATCGTGCCGCGCAAATGACGCACATTTGTGCGAAGTTAAGCGGCATGTATCCAAAATAATCAACTTAACGCCCGAGAGACCCCGTAGGGGGCTCCTTCTCAAGCGACTTGTTAGAAAAAATTAATTAGTATGGTGTCTCCGGATTTACTATTTTTTCCATTCATATCTTTGTGTTGAAAAATCAGGAAACTTTTCTTTTAAAATAACATGATACGGCGTAACCTTAATGAGATTAAGTGCCTCAATTCCCTTTTTAATCAGTGTGTTGCCCTTCTGCACGGACAAGTTCTGTGCTTCTATATAAGAACCGGCCATATTTTGTGCCACCGTATCCAGCTTCCATTTGCGTATTTTAGCCCTAAACAGCCGCGAATTGCTTCTTACCGTAATGAGCTCGGCTGTAGCAAAAATTTGCAGGTACTGCTGGAATTTCGAGTGGTCGGTCGGCTGATAAATAAAAGCGGAAACCTTTTCATTCCGTTTTATATTTGCTATTTTACCGCCTGGCTCTCCGAAAACATAGAGCGTAAGTTCTTCATTGAAAAATTCCACCGCCGTGGCACGGGGGGCATCTTTATATGATGTGGCAAGGACGAGCCCATTGCCGTGCTTAATGCCGCAGCTGTACGGGCCCGGCCGGGGATCAACCTGTCCGGACATCTTATTCAGATATGCTATGATTTCTTTCTTGATTGCCGCTTTTGATCTCAGCCTTTGCATGAGTGTTGGTCCTTTCTTCAAAAGTTTATTCCCATGGTATGAGCACGTTAATTGG
This sequence comes from uncultured Thermodesulfobacteriota bacterium, assembly GCA_964387595.1. GTDB lineage: Bacteria > Desulfobacterota > WTBG01 > CAIYCZ01 > CAIRTM01 > JAHEEI01. The sequence continues at coordinate 28,985 of CAYLYF010000041.1, forward strand.
GGGTAGCTATCAGCCGCGCGGGCTACGTAACCGGTTGGTACTCAAATTTGCCATTGATAAAGGCCAAAAGCAGACATGCCCCCTTTATATATTCAATGCTGGAGCTGTGGCGCGTGATTTTAAGCGCGCCGATTTTTCCAGCGATTCGTTAGGTTAATTATTTAATATTTAGGTTTGACCCTATTTCCCTTCTCCCGCATTAACCACACATAATGATCCAAAATCCAGACAGCTGTTATTCTGCTTCAACAAGGATTTCAGATTAAACTTCACCAATAATATTTTCCTCAACTTTGAATTTTTCAAAATCGATTATTTTTTCAGCTAAGTCCGGACGTTCTTTTCTGATCCGGGGCATTTGAGAATGAATAAATTCCAAAATCGTATTCCCGAACTTAAAATGGTTTATATAGCCGTCCAAAAAAAGTCCATCTGCAAGGCTTATCACATAATTCAAATTTTCCTGACCCAGATACCCGAAAATAAAACCCTTCCAGGTATCCTGCAGGATCTGCGGATCGTTGAACTCAAAAGATTCTTTCCAAAAACGGTTATAGTGTGCGAATCCGTCATCACCGCTTTCGGCTGCCGCTACCGCCTTGGCTGCTCTATAGCCACACATGATAGCTCCCTGGTTCTCAGCCTCCTGAAACGATGCTGCATCACCAAGCAGTATTACCCTGTTGCGTGCGGGTGATTTAATTGGTGACCAGATACTCCATTTACAGCCCATCTTTTTTATAAGGCGCGCCCCGGAGAGCAGTTCTTTCACCGTCGGATGCTCAAGGAGGCACTGCATCGCCCCATGGCAACTCAGATTGCTTCCCTTTGGTATCAGTGCGCAGATTTCATACACATTATGATAACCGCCAAAATCGGGCTTGTGCAGCATGTATCCTGAGACGCCGTTAAATCCATCACCCACAAACTGGACCCAGGCGTCAGGGTACGGAGTTTTAACATCAGCATAATAGTGTTCCAGTAACGGTGTGCGCATGATCAGCTTTCTGGAATCGTTTAGGCCTAATGACGCTGCAACCCGAGAATCAACGCCATCAGCAGCAAAGAGGTAGTCAGCTGTCACCCATTCCTGGGATTCCCGGTGCCGCAGCAGGGCCTTAACGCCGTCTTCAGACTCCTCGATTCCCAGGCAGGTTGTCTCAGGCCTAACCTCCACCCCAACTTTTTCAACCACTCCCAGCAGGTCTTGTAGTAACTGCTGTTTATTGATTACCTTGCCCAAGGGTGTCAGCCTTTTTCCCATAACCATGCTATGGCCTTCAGCGGTAATACGCACGCTGCGATACAAGTCAATCACCTCGCCTGTGTAAGGGATGCAAAAATCATTACGATGAAAATATATCTTCTCCTCATCAAATGTCCATCCCTCATTGTGGAAACCCGGTTCCAGCAGCCACATTGAGCAGCAGGGCCTGGTCTGTCGTGAAATATTTTTTTTGGTATCCACCAACAGAACGGAAAACCCTTCCTTAGCAGCCATCATCGCTGCTGTCAGCCCAGCCGGTCCACCCCCTACTACAATAATGTTATATCCCCGATGGCCACCCAAAATCCCCCACCTGTGGCCACTTGAAAATCCCCC
>CAYLYF010000042.1:0-29935 GCA_964387595.1 uncultured Thermodesulfobacteriota bacterium
CAGTTTAGGTTTTAATATAAATTGACTTCCCGAAAAACTTGTTTTATATTATTCTATTACTCCCCAAAATACTAGAAAGGCAGAAAGTATCATGTCAATGACAAACTATTTATTTTCCTCTGAATCAATCACAGAAGGACATCCAGACAAAATAGCCGACCGCATATCAGATTCCGTGCTTGACACAATAATGGCTCAGGATCCAAAATGCCGCGTAGCCTGCGAAACACTTGTAACAACAGGTATGGTTTTAATAGCCGGAGAAATAACCACGGACTGTTATGTGCATCTTCCCGACATTGTAAGAGCAGCAATAAAAGATATCGGCTACTGCGACTCATCTATGGGGTTTGACTGGGAAACATGTGCGATCATGAACTCTCTTGACAAACAGTCCCCGGACATTGCCATGGGAGTCGACACAAGCTCCGACCATGAACAGGGCGCAGGAGACCAGGGACTGATGTTCGGATTTGCCTGTAACGAAACACCCCAGCTTATGCCCATGCCGATTCAATTCGCACACGGCCTGACAAAAAAACTTGCCGAAGTCAGAAAAAACAAAACACTCGGGTTTTTACGTCCTGACGGTAAATCACAGGTCACCATAGAATATCAGGACAAAAAACCTGTCCGGGTCGATACGGTTGTTATCGCCACACAGCACTCTCCTGACGTCACAAACGAGACCATTCGGGAAGGTATTATCGAGGAAGTCATTAAAAAAATCATCCCCGCAAACCTTATGGACGACAAAACAAAATTTCACATTAATGCAACCGGACGTTTTGTGGTTGGCGGACCCCAGGGTGACTGCGGACTTACCGGCCGAAAAATAATTTGTGACACCTATGGCGGACAGGGAAGCCACGGCGGCGGCGCATTCTCCGGGAAAGACCCTTCAAAGGTTGACCGCTCAGCATCATACATGGCCCGCTATGCAGCAAAGAACATCGTTGCGGCAGGACTTGCCACCCACTGTGAAATACAGCTTGCCTACGCAATCGGTGTTGCACAGCCTGTTTCTGTTATGGTCAACACCTATGGAACCAGCGTGATCGCACCTGACAAGATCGCCGAAATAGCAAATGAAGTGTTTGATTTCAGGCCTGCAGAAATAATTAAAAAACTTGATCTGCTGCGTCCTGTCTATGTTCCCACTTCAGCATATGGTCATTTCGGACGTGAGGGAGACGGTTTTACCTGGGAAAAAACAGACATGGCTGCTATCCTTAAAGAAAAAGCAGGTATTTAGTTCTTCTTGCAAAATATTTCTAGTTACGTTATTTCAGAGGGACTCAAAACAATAATGTTTTGAGTCCCTTTTTCTTTGGAAACAAATTATACTTCACTTTAATAGTAAAAATTTATGCTAAACTCCAAATGAGACTTTAGCCTGTACCAATAGTCTGTAACGGCATAGAGTATAGAGTCTAAAACTTAAAAACTAAAATGCAGCTCTCTGCGCCTTGCTCTATGCTATGACCTTGAACCCTGGACCCCTCAGCCCCTTTGTCAAGAACACAATACTTATTGCCACGGCTCAAGCAAAATGATTAACCCTATCAATAATTTAGCTGAAAACCATGTGCGGAATCTGCGGAAAAATCCATTTTGACAAGACCCGGAAAGCAGACCCCGGTCTTTTAAGAAAGATGACAGCTGTTTTAAGCCACCGCGGCCCGGATGACAGCGGCATATGCGCTAACGGTTACGTGGGACTGGGTCATCAGCGCCTCAGCATCATCGATCTGACTGATGCAGGTCATCAGCCCATGGCAAATGAAGACGATTCCATCCAAATCGTTTTTAACGGAGAGATATACAACTTTGAAGAGTTAAGAAAAGACCTGGAAAAAAAGGGCCACATCTTCAGGTCCCACACAGACACGGAAGCCATCATTCACCTTTATGAAGAAGAAGGTACAGACTGCGTTAAGTTCCTTCGGGGAATGTTTGCCTTTGCCCTGTGGGACAGCAGCAAAGACATTCTGTTTTTATCCCGTGACCGGGCCGGTAAAAAACCGCTGGTCTATACGGAAGCAGATAATAGTTTTATTTTTGCTTCTGAAATTAAATCACTCCTTCAGGATACTGCAGTTATTCCTGAAGTCGAAAATGAAGCGCTGCACCATTTCCTCACCTACCAGTACGTGCCCGGCCCTTTAACGGTTTTTAAAAAAATCAAAAAACTGCCGCCGGCCCATTCCCTTATTTTGAAAAATGGAAACATCACCATAGAGCGCTACTGGAATCTTTCATATGCAAAAGACCCTGACTGCAAAAATCTGAGTACCTGCTGTGAAAAACTTGTGGATGTTTTTACGGATGCGGTTAAAGTCAGGCTTCGAAGCGATGTGCCGCTGGGTGCTTTTTTAAGCGGCGGCGTTGACTCAAGCGCAACAGTTGCTGTTATGAGCAAACTTATGAACAGACCCGTCAAGACATTTACCATCGGCTTTGAAGAATCCGACTATAACGAACTTCCCTATGCAAAGATTATTGCTGAAAAATACCAGACCGAGCATACCGAATTTGTTGTAAAACCGGATGCCATTAAAATACTTCCAAAACTTATATGGCATTACGATGAGCCCTATGCCGATCCGTCCGCCATACCGACCTATTATGTTTCGAAACTCACGCGTGAGCATGTTACGGTTGCCTTAAACGGAGACGGGGCTGATGAATCCTTTGCAGGATATGAAAGATATGCTGCAAACCGGCTTGCAGCCTATTATGAAAACATTCCCGAAACAGTCCGGGAAAATATTATAAAAAAGGCGGTAAACCTTTTCCCCTACAGTGAAAAACGCTGGAGTCTTACCCGGCGCTTAAAAAGATTTATAAACGGTGTGCAGGACACAAAGGAGAGAAGATATATACAGTGGTTCTGTTATTTTAATAATGAGAGAAAAAATGCGCTTTATACCGACACTTTCAAAAACAGCGTATCTTTATTTGACTCCATTGACTTTACAGCAAACCTTTATTCCCAGACCGACGCTCAAAACCTTATAGACAAAACACTCTTTGTGGATATCAACTCATATCTTCCCTATGACCTTCTGGTAAAAATGGATATCGCAAGCATGGCAAATTCTCTTGAAGCACGTTCTCCTTTTCTGGACCACAAGGTAATGGAATTTGCGGCATCGATCCCGGCCGGTCTCAAACTTCGCGGCATGCAGACAAAATACATATTAAAGAAAGCTTTTGAACCCATGGTCCCAAAAGAAATTCTATACCGAAAAAAAATGGGTTTTGGCGTCCCCCTGCACAAGTGGTTTCAGCAGGACTTAAAAGAACCGGCCTACGACATTCTTCTGGATAAAAAAACAATAGAACGCGGGTATTTTAAAGAAAAGGAGATAAAAAAACTCCTTGATGATCATATTTCCCTTAAAGAAGACAACAGCTACAGGATTTGGGCGCTTCTCTGGCTTGAACTCTGGCACAGGATGTTTATTGATAAGAGAGAAACACTGGGAATTTAAAATAATTACTGGCGAAACCGCGATTAATGGTTAATAATTAATAGTATGATCTAGGTTAAAAGCCAAAAATAAAAGAAATTACCATTCAAAGTGCTACAAACTCTTTAGACACCTTAAGTATATTAAAATACTATTTTTTTTGGAGGTACCATGAAAAAAACCATACTGGCCGTTGTTATGATTACCGCACTGTCTTTCTCGGGCTGTGCAAATATGAACAAGACTCAGAAAGGCACGGCCTGGGGAGCTGCTATTGGAACAGTGGTCGGTGCAGGTGTGGGTTATGCTATCGGCGGTGGAAAAGGCGCTGCGATTGGTGCAGGGGCAGGTCTTGCTGTCGGCGGTCTAAGCGGTGCAGCCATTGGAAATTATATGGATAAACAGGAAGCTGAAATGCGGCAGGCTCTTGCAAATGCAGAGGCTGCAAGCATTCAGCGGGAACAGGATGTTTTAGCCGTAAGCTTTAAAGGTGATTTTTCTTTTGACGTTGACTCTGCAGTTTTAAAACCCGGTGCGGTTGATGAAATCAACCGTGTTGCTGACGTCTTAATAAAGTATCCCAAGACCACCATCAGCATTGAAGGGCATACGGACAGCAAGGGATCAGAAGATTACAATATGGAACTCTCAAAAAAACGGGCAGAGGCTGTCAAAACCACGCTCATCGGAAAAGGGCTTACACCTGCCCGTCTTACAACGCTCGGTTTTGGTGAATCAAAGCCTGTTGCTTCAAATGACACGGCTGAAGGACGGCAGATGAACCGGCGGGTAAGAGTGGTTATTTCGCCCATTAAAGCATAACTGTCCTTTAAAAGCAGTGAAATGTGAGAAGTGAAGAGACCCTAAAGCGTTAAATCGCAAACTCGTTGATTCGTCAAAACGGAAAGCAGGCAATCCGGCATCATACATTGCGTCTTCGTCCTCTGAGGACCGCCCGGCTTTTGCCAGAGATGTTTGTCATTGCAGGTCAACATTACTTTATCCCTTTGGCATGGTTAATTAAAAGGACTCTGTGTTTCTTGGTGTCATTCTCAATTTTATTTAGCATTTTTACGAATTTTGGTTCATTGGTTTTAACCATCTGAAGAAATTTAGCTTCATCAAGCTCTGCTTCGATGATTGCGCCGAACGAGTAAGCACTTGATTCATCAAGGTTCTTTGATTGGATATTTTTTAGCTGCGTATTTATTTTTTCTACAAAGCCTCCAAGGTCTGCCATGTCAATATTCACAGTTGCCTGTACACTGCCATCAATTACACCCTGACGGATTTCATCAAACATATCCGCATGCAGCTCTTCTTCATTAGAAATGTTTCTCCAGAAATTTTTTACCGGATTGCTATAATCACTTTTCAGAGAAAAGTGATTATATATTTTTGCTATACCGTGCTCAATTTTTATAAGATTCCTAAAGATTAAATCTTTTTCTTTGTTAGTCATTATTGAGTCCTTTTAGATTTTTGATGTGCTTTGAATCAGCACTAATTAAATATTTTTACTTACAGGTTTATACTTTAGTAAAGGCTTAAATTACATATACTTTTTTTTGATTTATTATGCAACCCTCAAACCGTAATTCTGTCTGTGGAATAGTTAATTAGGGACACTTCCCTCTTATGTTGACAAGGTCTGAAAAAGCATATAGACATTATTTATACCACGAATAGCCCGTATAACAGCAATAAAATATCTCCATCATATTACACAGCGAGGAAACAATCGTGAGGAAGTTTTTTTTGATGATGAGGACCGATATTTTTATCTGGATACGCTCAGCGTTATAGTTTTGATATCTGGGCATATTGCCTACTGACGAATCATGTTCATATTCTTGCGGTTCCCGGAATGGAAAATTCTCTATCTCGTGGTATTGGGGGGACAAATCTGGTATACACGCAGTATATCAATCTGAAATATAGCCGTAGTGGAAGACTCTGGCAGAACGGATTTTTTTCGGCCATTGTGGATACAAATCGTTACCTCCGTGCAGTCGCAAGTTATATTGAACTCAACCCAAAACGAGCAGGAATGGTCCAAAAGGCAGAGACCTATAAAGGGTCGAGTTGCCGTGCTCATGTATGCGGTGTAGCGGATCAGTATTTGACTGGCACAGAATGGCTTCAGGCTTCGGAACTGTCAGAGTACAGTAAACTGTTAAAAAAGGAGAATCCAGACGAAGCAATGTTGATTAAACAAGCAACATCAACCGGCAGACCTCTTGGCGCTAAGAATTTCGTACAACGTTTAGAGAAAAAACTTGATAGACCGCTTGTCGCAAAGAGGGTGGGTAGACCACCGATGAGAAAACAATAAACAGGGAAGTGTCCCTAATTAACCTCACTCCCATCCAAGACCTGACAAAAATTTAAAACTTAACCTTGGGCACTTCTTTGGCTTCTTTGGGAGCTTCAAAAAATTCCGCGCGTTTAAAATCAAACATATTGGCAATGAAGTTTTGCGGAAATTTCCGGATCGAAACATTGTATATCTTGACCGCCTCGTTGTAGCGCATCCTGGCAACGGAGATCCGGTTCTCCGTTCCGGCAAGTTCATCCTGCAAAGCGATAAAGTTCTGGTTGGCCTTAAGATCAGGATACCGCTCTACCACCACCATCAGACGGCTCAGAGCTGAGGTCAGCTGATTATTGGCCTGAATTTTCTCAGGAACACTTCCGGCACCGGCAACTTTAGATCGGGCTTCTGTCACTTGTACAAAGGTCTCTTTCTCATGGGCAGCATAGCCTTTGACGGTTGCAACATAATTGGGAATAAGATCCATACGTCTCTGGAGCTGAGTCTCAACCTGTGCCCATGCGCTCTTCACCCCTTCATCAAGGGAAACCATGGTATTATAACCACAGCCTGAAAAAGAAAAAGAGAAACAAAGAGCCATAATTATTATTAAAGAAGTTCTTATTTTTTGGGTCATTTTTTCCTCCACAAGTTAAATTTCTTTATCACTTTTGTCACTTTAGGCACTTTAGGCACTTTAAATACTTTAAATACTTAAAGTACTCCTACATCCCCAGCTTGTCCACAAAGACAGAAAGTTTTCTGATCTCAACGATATATTGTTCCATTAAGGAAAAAGCATCACCGGTGGAAAGTTTTTTCGTTCCGCTTTTAATCTCATTCAGTTTCCGGAACAGACTTGAGTCGAGCTGCGTATCATTTGACATAAATGCCAAAAGCTGCGCATTTCCGGAAGCCGGCTGTTTTCCGTTTAAAAAAAGAACCGCCTGGAATATGGAAAAGAAAGTCGGGAGAGACAGCCTGATCAAAGCCTCAATATTTTTCTTCTTCCCCTCTGTTTCAAGAAAATTTTCCCGCAGCTGCAGAAGCTTTCCTTTAAGCTCGCGCTCACACTGCAATCTTACAAATTTTTTCTCAAAAGTCAGGTCCTTTAACACATCTTCTCCGGTGATCAAACGGTATGATGTCTTAAAATTTAAAAACTCGATCGGAAAGGTGTCCAAAGAAGACTCGATATAATTTTTTGTGAGAAAAAGCGGTGTCGCCACATTTCTCTTGTGCCATTTTGCAGTCAGGGATATGGCTTTGCCCAGACTGTTAATCCCAGCTTCTGACAAAACGATCATAAAATTGATATCTGATTTTTTCGGGATATATTCATCCCGTGCTGCACTGCCGTACAGGAGGATGGATATCAGGTCAGAACCGAACAGTTCCTTTACCTCATGAGAAAAATCTCCGAAGATCTCTTCGGGTTTATTGGGTATCTTTGCCATAAAAAAAACTCCATATAAAGTACTTAAAATATTTAAAATACTTGAAGTACTTGAAGTTGAAAAACCTTGAGCCTTTAAGCCGATTCAGGCACTTTAAATACTTTAGCTCACTTCAAGTACTTTAGTCACTTTGTTTCCGTTAGAAGCTCCTTCCCGCTCCTCCGCCGCCGCTGAGTCCACCGCCAAATCCGCCGCTGAATCCGCCGCCGCCGAAACCACCCCCGAAACCACCGCCGCCGCCTCTTCCTGACAACAGCATTAAAAGAACAAAAGGAAGCATTCGTCTTCCGGTACGGGTAAAGAGTGAAAGAATAAAAAAGATAAGTACAATTACAGGAAAAACACCAGAGGGTCTCTGCTGCACCCTTCTTCCGCCGACAGGTGTCATGGGTCTATATCCCTCTCCGATCTTTACACCTGCGTCCTTTGCAATGACCTGGCCGACAGCGATCATCCCGCTTAAAAGGCCTTTGTCATAGTCTCCTTTTTTAAACAGCGGCACCACATACTGGTCAAGGAGCCTTCCAACCTTTGCGTCAGGCAGAATTCCTTCAACCCCGTATCCTGTTTCTATTCTTATTTTTCTCTCCTCAAGTGCCAGAAGAATAAGCACACCCTTGTCCTGCCCCTTCTTCCCGATTCCCCAGTACTCAAAAAGCTCGGTGGCATACAGATCAATAACGCTTCCCTCAAGGCTCTTAACCGTTACTACCACGACTGATGCGCCTGTTTTCTGAAGGATTTCACGGGACAGGCTCTCCATTGCCGCTTTTACCTTTGGAGAAACAACTGAGGCAAAATCATTTACCGCTCCCACTGAACGGGGAAACTTACTTTCTTTTGCTGCTTCTGCAGTAAAAGACCAGAAAAAGAAGGGAAAAAGGATAGATAGTATAAATGCAGATCTAAAACAGGTTTTTTGCTTAATCATTTTTTTATTTCTATTAATCTTCTTTTGTATTAGAATTTTTCCTTTAATTTGATTACCATAAACACATCCGTATGTGAAGAAAAAGAAAAATATCGGGAAATTATTAATGAAAAAACTAATATCAATTTTACTTCTTTTTCTATCTACTGTTCTTTTTTCATGTGCCGGAATGCAAAAGGGCACAGAAAGATCTCAGCTAAAGGCTGAGGAAAAGCTGAGCTTTCTTTTTACCAACTTTACCATGGGCATGCTGGAACCGGACGGCTGCGGATGCAGACAGCAGGGCGGTCTGGCAAAAAGAGCGGGGCTTATTAATGAATTAAGAAAAACAGAAGAAAACATACTTGTCTTTGATACCGGCAACATACTGGCAAACCAAAGCACCATACCGGACAGGGAAAAAACCGTTTACATACTGATAGCACTGAATAAAATGGAAATAGATGCCCTGAATGTGGGTGCCTATGATGCGGTCAGGTCAAGATTTTTAAAACAAAAGGAAACAAGGCTTGTCTTTCCTCTCCTATCTGCAAACATAAGATCAACCCTGACCGGAGACCTTATTTTCAAACCTTTTACAATTAAACAAACACAGGGTATTAAAATCGGTATTTTCGGACTCACAAGCGATCATGCAGACCCTGGGATCCTTAAAAATAAGGACATTTTTATTGATGAACCCGTTACAGAAGCTTTAAAAACCGTAAGTCAGCTTAAATCAGAAGGCTGTGATCTTATTATTCTTCTTTCCCAGCTTAAAGATAAAGAAAACATTAAGGTGGCAAAACAGGTTCCCGGAATTCACTTTATTTTTGGAAGTTCTTCAAAAAAGACGCAAAAGAGTACAAAAACTGTTGAAGACACCATGATCTTCTCTCCCGGAATAGAAGGCAAAAAAGCAACTCTGGTACAAACATCGGTCAGGGTTCCGCTTAATGCTTTTTACGATATTAGGGCAAAAAGGGCAGTGGAAAGCCGCATAAAAGTGCTAAAAGAAAAAAAACCTGGGGATCCTGCACAGCTTGAGAAAATCGCACTTGAAAAAGATCTGATGGAAGAAAGGCTAAAATCGTTTAGCCATAAAAGCGAATGTACCTTCAAAACTATCGTCTTAAATAAAAACATAGAGAATGATAACAGAATAAAACTTTTAATCGAAAAATACAAACAAAGCAGACTCCGGAAAACCCTGCCGGACTATCATAATAATATTCCCACCGTTGATCTGTCAGGCATGACCGAAGAAAAAAAGCTTCTGGCACTAAGGCTGATAAATGAGATTAAATGCTATGAGGATATAAACATTGCTTCTTCGGCCGGCAATGACCCTTTCTGCAGCAACCTGGCAAACCTGATCATAAACCTGATAAATAAGGGTGAAAGCGAAGGTAAAATACGCTACAGCATTATTCAGGAGAAAACTAAAAACAAAAAATCACTTGACAAAAATTTCCAATTTCAATAAGTTTTTCATATTTAGCTAAATTGTTACCCAAAGGTATTTAGATGATACAAGTTGAAAACATTTCAAAAAGCTACGGCGCCACAAAAGCAGTTAACAACATCTCCTTCCGGGTCGGCAGGGGGGATGTTCTCGGTTTTCTGGGCCCGAACGGTGCAGGAAAATCCACTACCATGCGGATGATCACATGCTATCTGACTCCAGATGAAGGCACCGCAAGAGTGGATGGTTTTGATATCCATAAAGATCCGATTGAAGTCAGACAAAAAATTGGATATCTCCCGGAGAACAATCCGCTTTATCTTGACATGGGCGTCATCGAATACTTAAAGTTCATTGCCAAAATAAGACGGATACCCAAATCATCGTTAAAAACAAAGATAGACAGGGTCATTGAGATCTGCGGACTGGGATCATACTGTCATAAAGATATCGGCGAACTTTCAAAGGGATACAGACAGCGGCTGGGGCTTGCACAGGCCCTTATCCATGATCCTGAGGTGCTGATACTTGACGAACCGACGATCGGCCTTGACCCCCACCAGATAATAGAGATCAGAAATCTTATAAAAACCATCGGCGGCGAAAAAACCATTGTTATCAGCTCACATATTCTTCCGGAAATATCCGCGACATGTGACCGGGTTTTAATTATTGCCAAAGGACAGATCGTTGGAAGCGGCACACCTCAGGAGCTTGCAGCAATGTCAGGCGGCGGCCTGACCATAAACGCAGACATCCGCGGTCCGCGGGAAGAAGTGCTTAATTCACTTAAGAGCCTGGGGGACATTATCGATATTAAGCACACCGGAGAAGTAAACGGCATCAACAGCTTTAAGCTCACCGCAGACACGAAAAAAGATCTTAGCGAAGAGATCTTTTTCCTAACAACAAAAAACGGCTGGAGCTTAACGGAGCTCCACAAGGAAGAAATAAATCTTGAAGATGTGTTCCTTGACCTGACAACAAACGAGGCATCATGACAAACATAATAAACATATTCCAAAAAGAATTTAGGTCCTATTTCAGCTCTCCTGTTGCTTATATATTCATCATATCTTTTCTGGTGGTAACAAGCTGGCTGTTCATCAGAACCTTTTTCTTAATGGACCAGTCAAACCTGAGACCTTTCTTTTCATTTTTGCCGTGGGTATTCCTTTTCCTGGCACCTGCCATCACCATGAGATCATGGGCGGAAGAAAAAAAGCTGGGTACCATTGAAATTCTGATGACACTTCCGGTAAAAGACTGGGAAATCGTATTAGGGAAATTTTTGTCAAACTTCATTTTTCTAGTTCTTACCGTCTGCCTGACCTTTCCGCTGGTATTAACTGTTTATATGATCGGAAATCCCGATATGGGACCCATCTGGGGAGGCTATCTCGGAGCCTTCCTGCTTGGCGGATCATACCTTGCCATCGGGCTTTTCGCATCCAGCATCACAGAAAACCAGATCGTATCATTTATAATTGCCATAATCATCTGCTTTGTCTTTCAGATTATCGGAGAAGACTTTGTTCTCATGAATGCCCCCGCTTCTATTGTTCCGGTGCTTTCGTATCTTGGACTCGGAGCACATTTCCAGAGCATTGGCCGAGGTGTGATTGATTCACGAGATCTTATTTATTACATATCTGTTATGGGATTTTTTCTTTTTCTAAACCAAATTGCTGTTGAGCAAAAAAAATAGAAACAAAAAATATGAGCGGTCTTAAAAATATAAAACGCGGTTCAAACTATATATTAATTGTATTTTTCCTTGCAGGCATTCTTGCCATTATAAATGCATTCTCATCGAATCATTTCACAAGGATCGATCTGACAGAAGACAAACGCTACACCGTATCAAAATCAACAAAAAAGCTCCTCACAGAGCTTGATGATATCGTTAACATAAAGGTTTACCTTTCAAAAGATCTTCCCCCTTATGTCGTCATGCTCACAGGCCAGGTAAAAGACCTTCTTGAAGAATACAAAATATATTCAGAAGGAAACATCAATATCGAATACATCGATCCTTCAAGCGACCCCATGATACAGCAAAAACTTAGATTCATGGGAATCCCCCAGGTAAGGCTGAACACCATAGAGAAAGATAAGGCTGCTATTGTAAACATCTATATGGGACTGGTCGTTCTCTATGGAGACAATAAAGAGATCATGCCTACTTTCTCTGACATATCCACCTTTGAATATGAACTCACCAGCAAAATCCTCCGGATAACAAGTCCGGACATAAAGACTATCGGTTTTTTAAGCGGCCACGGAGAGCCTGAACTCACCCGCAGCTTTGCAGCTGTTGACCAGGTATTGAAAGAACAGTACTACACAAAAACAGTCGACATCTCCGGAGGCAAAAAGATAACTGATGATGTCGCAGCTCTTGTTGTTGCAACCCCTAAAACGCTTTCGGAGCGTGACCTTTTTGAGATAGACCAGTACCTGATGTCAGGCGGAAACATCGTTTTCATGGTAAATACAGTAGAACTGGACAGCCAGGGAAGCATGAGAGGGACACCCGTTAATTCTCCGGTTAAAAATCTTATTGAACATTACGGTGTAAAAATAGAACCGGAGCTGGTTCTTGACCAGCTTAATGCAAATGCGTCATTTAAGAGCGGAATGTATAACATTTATGTCCCCTACCCCTTCTGGATAAGAACCATAAGACAGAATGTTAAAGACGACCATCCAACGATCAATAATCTTGAGAGTATGGTCTTTCCCTGGACCAGCCCGCTTACCATCGATAAGGAAAAAACAAAAAACAACCGGGTATCCATCCTTGCACAGAGCACAGACTATGCCTGGACAGAAGGCGGCATGTTTGACCTGAGCCCCAAAGAAGATTTCATTCCGGCTGAAGACCAGATGGGATCTCATGTCCTTGCCTGTGCAGTAACCGGAAAATTCAAAAGCTTTTTTGCAGGCAAAGAAATCCCGGCGGCACAAAAAGAGGCTACGGAAATAAGTGGAACGGAAAAACCGGTTCCCGAACGCAGTCTGAAAACCGAAAGCCCGGATACAAAAATCGTTGTAATCGGCAATTCAAATTTTGTATCGGCCAATTTTGCAGCCCAGTTTGAAGGCAACATTGCCTTTTTTCAGAACATCGTCGACTGGTTTACGATCGGAGACTACCTGATCGACATCCGCTCAAGAGAAACCGGAGACAGACCGCTGGAAATCGTTTCTGACAAAACAAAAGTAGCGGTGCGCTACCTGAATACCTTTGCGGTCCCTTTGCTGGTAGCCTTGTTCGGACTGTTACAATTCTATCTTCGAAAAAGAAGAAAAAGACTGGGAGCTAAACAAAAATGAGCCCTAAAAGAGTTTTAATATTTGCCCTTGTTTTTATCTCCCTTGCCGCGATCTACTTTGTCATGGAAACGCCCAATGGAAAAAGAAACAAAAAAGAACAGCCCGAATTCCTTTTCACAGACTTCAAAATGAAAAACGCCGCCGTTATAAAGGTAAAGAGCACGGAAAAAGGTGAGTTTGTCTTAACCAAAAAGAAAAAAAACTGGGATGTAAAAAATAACGGCAAAACCTATGCCGCAGCAATTGATGCTGTGGAAAAACTTTTGGATGCCGTCACAGAGATGAAAATAGAAACCATCGCCTCAAAAAACCCTAAAAACTTTGATTCAGTTGAAGTCACTGAAAAAAACGGTATCGAAATATCAATCCTTGATTCTTCAAAAAACAGCATGGCCTCCCTTGTTATCGGTAAAAGCGGACCGGATCTTTTCAGCACTTATGTGAGAAACTTGGCTTCAAACAAAGTGATCTTAACCACAGGAATGCTGAAAAATGACTTTGGCAGAGATTTAAATGAGTGGAGAGACAAAAAAGTCTACGACTTCAAAAACAAGGACATCACAGAATACATAGTAACAGACAACATGACCCTTCACCTGAAAAAGGAAAATAACCTCTGGCAGGCAGTAAAACCGGAAAACCTTGAGTTAGATCAGAAAAAGGTAAAGGAATTAACAGGTAGCTTCGCAGACCTTGACGCTGCTTCGTTCTCTTACGACAATGACACAAAGTGCGGCTTTGACATACCATCAAAAACGATAAAAGCGATATTCTCAGATAACAGCAAAGAGACCCTTATCATCGGCAAAGATAAAAACGCATTTCAGTTTTATGCAAAGAAAAACGGCGGTGATACAATATATATTATTGAAAAATATAACCTTGATTCAATCTGCCCCTCTCCTGTCACACTGCGACCTGAAAGAATAAGTACGGATAATGAAACAGCTGCCGGGTCCGCAAACTGACAACAGCCTTCTTTAACCATTAGAACCATCAATAAGGAATGAACAATCCGTTAGATGAAAAGCAACTACCCTCCAGCCTGCAGCGAAGAACTTTATCAACACCTTAAAAACAATATTCAAAAATTTGACATCAGGACCCATCATGGGTCAGGTCTGAAACACGCGGCAGTTGCCATAACTATTGTTGAAGCTGACAATGGAGAAGATGCTGCGATTATCCTGACCCTTCGCTCATCAAAATTAAAAAACCATTCTGGACAGTGGGCCCTTCCGGGCGGGCGAATTGACCCAGGCGAAACACCCGAGCAAACGGCCTTAAGGGAACTTTCTGAAGAAGTGGGACTTACTCTGGACAAAGAAAATATTATTGGGCGTCTGGATGATTATACCACCCGGTCAGGTTATATTATGACCCCCATTGTTGTATGGGGAGGAACAAACACAAAACTTATCCCAAACCCTGCCGAGGTAAGTTCTGTTCACCGTATACAAATAGAAGAGTTACTGCGACCGGACTCCCCCATACTTGAAGATATCCCTGAAAGCAGCCATCCTGTACTCTATATGCCAATAGGGTCCAGCTGGATAGCAGCGCCAACAGCCGCGCTGATTTACCAGTTCCGTGAAGTGGCCATTCTGGGCAACCACACCCGGGTCGCAGATTTTGAACAACCTTATTTTGCGTGGAGATAGCATTGAAAATAGCGGATAGCATAGATCATATCACTGTAGACACCTTTACCCTCCCCCCTCACAATACCACAAACTGTTATGTTATCGGGGAGAACAATGACGCGCTTTTAATAGATGCCATCAGTCATGGAAACAATGAAGTGAGTTCATCCCTGGCTGATAACAGCATCAGCAAAATAAAATATTCCGCTGTCACTCACCCCCACCCGGACCATTACAATGGACTTGAACGGATATTATCCCACTTCGGCGGCAAAGTCTTATGCCATGCTGAAACAGCAGCGTCTCTTAGCCACGGAACATTAACCCCTGATAAAATGACAATTTTTTCAGGAAATGAAATACTAAAAATCGCGGGATACACCATACAAGTGATACATACACCCGGTCATTTTCCCGGTCACCTTTGCTTTTACTTGGAAGAAGAAAAAATACTTTTCTCCGGCGACACCATCCTGGGCAGAGGCACCACCATCATCTCACCTCCAGAAGGAGACATGACCGCATATCTGGACACTCTAAACAAGTTAGCCAATATGGATATAGATATAATCTGCCCGGGTCATGGTCCGGTTATAAAAGGCTATGCCCATGAAACCATTCAGTGGTATATCGAACACAGAATAATGCGTGAACAAAGAATCATTAACGCGATAGATAACGGCCTTTCAACCATCGCTAAAATCGCCGGGGAAATCTACACCGCAGAAGACTTCCTGATGCATGGACAGGACCTTATTCCAAGAGCAGAAAGAATGGTTCTGGCACACCTGATAAAACTGAAAAACGAAAACACCGTAATCCAGGAAGGATCGCATTACTATCTAACCTGAGCAACCTTTCTTCAAAAGAATTCATTTGCTTCTTCATTTTCCCATTCATCATTCGATGCCTGTCCTGAGCTGGGTCGAACGATTCAATGTCCAATGCCCATCTATTTTGAAAGCAGTCCGCCTGTGTCTTGAAAAAAATCAGTAATAATGATTGCTTTTTCACCCACAGATACTGTTGAAGAGCCATCTTTTTTGTTGAACAAATCTGTTCTTAGTGATAATGATTTAAAGACTTACAAAAAACCAGTCACCTAAAACATCTTCAATACACCAAAGAACAGGAGAGGATAAATATCAGACACGCTCACTACAGATCTTGAAGAGAATATGCTGCAAGTACTTTTTTCATAAGCCCATTTAATTTCTTTAATATTGCAACAACAAAGCTAAAAACTTTTAACAATACAAAGAACTTACAAAGGAGAGCGCCATGAGAAAAAAGATCATATCGTTTTTGTCCCTGACAGCTGTAGCAATAGTAATCTCACTTTTGACCTTGTTTTTCCCCGGTACAGGATCAGCCGCAGCCCCGACTTCGGGACAGGACATGCTGGTTGATGCTCTGGATGCCGCAATCGTTCGAATAATAGACAGCGGCGAGCTGCGTGAAATCATGGAACCGGTCGAGTCATTTACCATCTATATAAGCGACTGCTATCCCAGCCTTGAAGAAACACCCTATCCTGAAAAACCTGTGGGAATTCTCGCTGACATTCTGGAAAAAAAAGAAATCAGGGTTGGTACCTTTATAACAGAAGGTCTTTCCGGATCATATGATGTCTTTTTAGAAATTAACGTGGAAATCTTGGAAGCAATAATAGCTGAACTATCCAAGGGGTACAACCTGGATCCTCCTCTCGAAATCGTACGAATACCCATCATAATTCCCAGCAGTAATTTAATGTTCTCGGCTTTAAATAAGGGTGACTTTGATATCAGCGATTTAAGCGGCGCTATTGGCGGAACAGCAACGGTTTCCAGAGAGAGTCAGCGGCGGAGAAAACTAGCCCGGTTCACCTGTACAATAGAATCAAGCGGATGGTACCTTCAGGTTAAGGAGGGCTCAAGCTATCAAACCTTTCAGGAGGTCGTGAACGACAGCAGCGCAACCGTTTGCTGCGGCATGATGTCACAACGCCTGGCTAAAGCCTATTTTAAGGACCAGGCCATAAATCCCGAAGAAACAGATGACCTGGATCTGTGCAGTGATGGTGTCCTGGACGGAACCTATGCCGCCTATCTGCACTTTGACCCGGCTCCTGTTAAGACAGGATTAAGGTCTATCAATACCGGGCTGGTTTCAGGCGTCCCTCTCTGGGTTGCCGGCGGGCCGGACAATGCGACAAATGCAGGTTCAGTTCCTGAAACAAACTGCCCTCTCACAAGATCCGTAAATAACACTAAAGTTCTGGACCTGTTAAGACAACTTCGCGACAATCGGTTTAAAAACAGAAAAGCCGCGCAGATGGTGGACCTCTATTATGCCAATGCTCCGAAGATATCACAGATACTTAAAAATGATAGCAAGCTCAAAAATGAGCTTCGGAACTTAACCCTGAAAAATATACTTGTTGCGGAAAAACTTTTAAGGACAGGACAGGCTACTGTAGATCAAAAAGTAATAGATAAAATTATCAGCTTTTTAAACCAACTTAAGCCAAAGGCCGGACCCATGCTCACAGCCGATATTGATATTCTGCTGTGGGGCATAAAAAATGGGCGCTATCTTAATGCGATCGGTGTAAGCATTGCACAATAAAGACAAGTTTGTTTAAATTATTGATTCTTAAGGTTACTCTTTTTTCATCTGACATATTAAAAGCTGAACTTGAATAAGTTTATAATGACAATCTCTTAACAGAAAGCAGACAAATGATCATTTTAGGATTTCTGGGAAGTCCAAGACTCAAGGGAAGCTGCAGCAAACTGCTCACAAGCGCTCTTGAAGGTGCTGAAAGCAAAGGCGCTGAAATTAAAAGATTTGAGCTTATCAACTGCGACATCAAAGACTGCCGAGGTTGTTCCTACTGTTTTATGAACGATCTCGATTTAAAAATCGGAAAGTGCACCTTGAAAGATCAGATGGCATCAATCCTTCAGGAATACACCACTGCAGACGGGTATCTGTTCACAAGCCCGGTATACGATGGATATGTAACCGCCCTGATGAAAAGATTTCTGGAACGAAAAATTGCCCTCACTTACAGAGACCCGGACTCAGGCACGATCATGCCCTTTCCCCGTGACCCCGCTGATTTTAAAAAAAAGGCGTCCATGATCGTTACGGCTAACTGCAGTGATGAATTCAGAGAGCCAATGGGTGCCCCCTGTTTCGAGGCCATGGAAGCACATCTGATGCTGGAACAGGTTGACACTGTTGACAAACTATACGTTGGCGATACGGAAACCATTACAGAAGAAACCTTTTCGGAAAAATTAAAAGAATCTTTCCGTATGGGTGAGCGGCTGGTTGAAGAAATAGAAAAAGCAAAAAAAGAGGATTGATATCGTGACGGCTGCTTTTTGAATGGTCTTATTAGCATATGCAAATTCCGCAGGCTCTATATTTTTTCCCTGTAAACAAATAATTATCCACGGCTAAAAGCCGTGGTTTAATTTTACAATTAACAACAAAACTCGAAATCATTAAAAAAATTCCGGTTAACAAAAAAGGTCTAAGCCGAATTAATTTTGATGAAGCAAAACAGATCGCCAAACGGGTCGATTTTGATATAAAATCCTGCGCCAAAAGATTACGCTCCTGCGGACCCGGTGCAAAATATTATGAAAACGATAAAAGATTTTTTGTCTTGATGCTGATAAATCATATTGAACAGATACAAAATAATGACAGCAGCCGTCTTTCCGAATCAGTAACATCATGGTACACATGTGCCCTTGAAGCTGTAAAGGAATGCAAGAAAATTGAGAGACAGGGTGTTCCTGGGAAAAGAATAGAACCTAACCCTTTATAATTATTAATGGTATGAACAGACTTCTCTTTACCCTGTTGTCCTTTCTTGGGATCTGCTTATTTTCCCAAAGTACTTTCGCATGCACAACCTTCTGCCTTAACACCGGCAGCCGTACAATCGTGGGGACCAACTTTGATTTTATTGAGGGAAACGGTTTTATCTTTATTAACAAACAGGGCATTTCAAAAACAGCACTGGAAAGCCATCAAAAACACCTGTCTCCCCTTAAATGGACCTCCAACTACGGAAACATCACTTTCAACTGGTGGGGCCGGGAATTTCCCTACACCGGAATAAATGAAGTGGGGCTTGTCATTAGCAGCCTGGGGCTTCGCCCGACCGAATATCCCCCTGCAAATTCAAAAGCGGCCATCGTCTCATCACAATGGGCACAGTACTGCCTTGACAGTTTTAAAACCGTAAAAGAAGTGATCAAAAATATTTCCGGAATAACTGTAATCCCGCCCCTAGGAACACTTGGAAAACTCCACTATTTTATCTGTGACAAAACAGGGGACTGCGCCGTTATTGAGTATCTTAACGGCAGGATTATCTGCTATACCCAAAAAGATCTTCCGATTAAAGTACTTACCAATACGGAGTATGCAAAAAGCCTTAAATGTCTAAGATCAGGCATCATCCCGGCACCGGACCATATCGCATCAATTGACCGGTTTGTACGCACAGCAAAAGCACTTCAAACTCAAACATCCGAAAAAAAAGGTCTCTCCATAGAACACGCTTTTGACACTTTAGAGCTTACCCGTATGGGAGAAATAACCGAGGTGGACGGTGAACAAATAAGGTCCTATCTTGCAACAGAATGGAGCATTGTTTTTGATATAGACAATTTAAAAGTGTATTATAAAACTTTTGATAACAAAAAAATAAGGCATTTTAATCTGTCCTCCCTTGATTTTTCATGTAAAACGCAGGTAAAGGTCCTTGACATCCGGCAGAATACTTCCGGAGACGTTTCAAAAGTTTTTATTGACTACAAAAATGAGCTCAATAATAACTTTATAAACAAATCCCGCAGCATAATCCCCAGGCTGAGCAGAGACCCTGAAAAAACCCTTAAGATGATCATGAATTATCCTGAGACAACCGCCTGCACCAACCCCCGATAATAAAATCCCTGATTCACCATCTAAAAAAAAGAAAAACTCGTTGGTCCCTGTAAACAGGGAAGATATAATGTGTTTGGAAAAACAAACATATCACCAACGAGGTGAAACAATTATGGCACAAGGGATATTACCATTCAAGTACGAAGAAGAGAAAAAAACAACGGGAATGACGGCACTGGCGGGATTGCCGCTTTATCTGGAACTGGCGCAAAAGACAGGGCTTGGGAAATCGATCCAGAAGCATATAAAGGTGCGTGAAAGTGGGCAGGGGTGGACAGACAGTCAAATAGTAACGGTGCTGATACTGTTAAACCTTGCCGTCAGGTATTGGTTTTTAAAAAACATCCCCGGTGGCTTGAAAATAGTGCGTCTGTGAATTTAGGCGGTGGATTTTGGCCATGCTGTTATCATAGAATCTGCAGGCGGATATCTGATAAGAGACCTGGAAAGCACCAAGGGTACTGAACTTAATAATATGCGTATCCGGGAAGCATACCTTGAATTTGGAGCTACCCTGACTCTCGGGGATACCCCGTTAAAATTTGCGCCCTTTGAAGAAAAGATAACCCCTTTGTAATCTTTGACTGCAGCTCAGTTGCAGACAATCTCATCGAAAGCGAGCTTTTCGGTCACAAAAATTACCCCGGATCTCTGCGGATACCTTTGAAATAATGAAATCACACCACTGGCCCGGAAACATAAGAGAGCTTAGAAACGTATTAAGCAGACCGCTTGCAATGGGCAACTCCTCACTGATAAAACCCGGAGATCTTCTTTTGGCTGAACAGTCCGAACCTTCAAATAAGGATAAAACTATTTTTGAGGAAATGTCTTTGGAGAAAACTGAAAAAACACAATATTCAATAAAGCCTATTAAATCTTCTCCCGATCCCTTGAATCCTCAATCCTTTCTCCCTGAAACCCTCTTCTCTTATAAAGTTGTAAAACGATCACCATAGTTCAAACTGTTTTTTTTCAGCCGTTTACAACAATAATGATACTCCCCGCAGCAATTAAATCAAAATCATCACTTGACCTTATAAGGTTCATTATATTATAAAATTGGAATGTCCATTACATATCAGGAAAAACTCAAAAACAAAAAAATACTTGCGATTGATTACGGAACAAAAATAACAGGTCTTGCAAGGTTCTGTTCAGGCAGGGACGTCTCCCCCTATCCTTATGACAATCTCAGATATGCCAATGACGACAAACTGTCCAAAGATATTCTGGATATTATCAAAGAAAATCTCATAGAAGTTGTAGTTCTGGGTGTACCCAAACTTCTGGACGGCCGGGAAACGACAATGAGTAAAAAGATAAGAGATTTCGGAGAAAAACTTGAAAAAAACCTGGGGGCTGTCCCTCTCTTTATACAAGATGAGTCCTTAACCACCTTTGCAGCAGAAGAACGGATGAGAGAGTCTCCCCGCTACAATTTTAAAGTGGATAAAAAACAAATCGATGCGCTTGCGGCTTCGATCATCCTTGAGGATTTTCTGGCTTCTGAATGTTAGCAGGCAGATTTATTCAATTGACCCGATAAAAATATCAATATTTTCCAAAACTCAAGGGTTCAAGAGGTAATTGCCTTTTCGCCTTTCACTCAAACCCTCGGCCCCTTGACTCTTAATGATGCTCCTCACCAAAACCGCTTCGGCCTGCCTTGAGCCATGCCGAAAGGAGCCTCTCGGAAGTTAATTAAATATATCAGATACATACTGCTTAATTTGCAACTGCAAATCTTCACAGCACGGCCCCGACCCGTAGGCTGGCAGTTTAACTCCGGGAAGCAACACGATAGAATATTTATCTTCTCCGAAGCCGGATAAACTCTGCAACCTCATCTGTTTCTTCGACCTCATTTTCGATTTCCAGGTCCTCAGGATAAGACTGTTCTATGGTCACCTCGATAAACCTGTCATCATAGGAAGTATAGGTATGCCGGATACAGGCATTTGCTGCAAACATCACTTTCTTATCAAAGGTAAGATGGTTAATTACGCCGGACTCACATTTTTCTGTTTTAAGCATCGTTTCAGATGTTTCCTCAGCAATTTCTGACTCCACCTCCTTGTTTTCATCTGAAAAAGCAAGATAATCCTTAACCGCCGAAACAAGTTCCTCTTTCCTATCGCTCATTTTTCCCCTTTCATATTACCTGATGTGCACCGATTATCGTAGCGAGGCGCCTAAACCCTTGTTTTTAAAGGGCAATTGGAGTGATTCCGACTCGCAGGCATAGCACCGCTATGGTGAGAATCAAAATTGCGAAACGCCCTTTAAAAGCATGGGGTTTCAAGCCACAGCAGACAATGGGTGCACATCAGGTAATAGATCAAATGAATCCGGCAAACCTGCTTTTATTTAACTTACTGATAACGCAGTTAATGTGCATTGCATCCTCTTCATAAGATATGTTTTCAACAATTGTATGCTCATAAAAATCTGCAAGGTTTTGTGATTGACTGTACGGAAGTTTCACTTTGCGCGAAAAAAACTGATCCTGCAAGGAATGCTTGATCTTATCAATCAGAAGACCTTTTGCTTGAGTATCAAAAGCAGAAAGCATCACTGAATCAGGATGTTTTTTCTCAAGAATAAGTTTTTTTATTTCATCATTTATAAGATCGGCCTTATTTAGAACCAAAATACTCGGGATATCCTCTCCGCCGATGTCTTTCAGGACATCAAGTGTAATATTAATATGATCTTCTACTAAAGGATGACCGGCATCTGTCACATGAAGAACCAGATCTGCATCTTTGACAACAGCCAGAGTCGAACGAAAAGAGGCCACCAGCCCGTGGGGAAGGTTTCTGATAAAACCCACGGTGTCTGAGATCACTGTCTCAGGCTTAGTCACCCCCTTAAGAACCCGCGTTGTAGAGTCCAGGGTGGCAAACAGGCGATCTTCCGCGAGAAGTTCATTCCCGGTTAAAAGATTCATCAGAGTTGATTTTCCGGCATTGGTATAACCGATAATTGCGATTTGAAAACAGTCCTGTCTCTTCTTTTTTTGAATTTCTCTTTCGCCGGAAATCTTTTTAAGCTCTTTTTTAAGCCTGCCGATTTTGGTTCTGGCAATCTTTCTGTCAACATCTATCTGTTTTTCACCCATCCCTCTGGAAGCACTGATACCGCCTCTTTCCCTGTCAAGATGTGCCCACATCCCCACAAGACGCGGCAGCATATATTCAAGGCTTGCAAGTTCCACCTGAACTTTTGATTCGGAGGTCCTGGCATGCCTGGCAAAAATCTCCAGGATAACCTGGGTCCTGTCCCAGACCATACATCCCAGAATCTCTTCAAGAACCTGTCCCTGTTTCGGAGCAAGATCATTATCAAAAAAGACGGCATCCACTTCCTGTTTTTCAATAATATTTTCTATCTCCTCTAACTTTCCTTTTCCGATGTAAGTACGCTGATCCGGATTATTCCGCGATTGGATCGCTCTGCCCACAACATTAAACCCCAGCGTCTCTGCCAGAGCTTCAAGCTCATTTAACGATTCCTCTGTTTCACTTAAGGGAGAAGGCTTTATATTAAGTGCCACCAGAAAAACCTTATCCTTTTTTAATTGATCAACATTCATATCTACCTTATAACCCTATCAAATTAGAATTTCTCATAAAAAAATAGCATTTGATGCCTTGCTTCTATCTATATTATATAACAGATAGGTTTTAAATCAAAGAACCTATTTATATATTATTTTGTTACCTTTTTTACTTGACATAAGATAAATCTTTTACAATAATAGTTTCCTGGCTTGGGGGGAGTATAAAATTTAGACTCAAAAGCTCCAATTTAACAACTAATATTTAAGAAGGAGTAGTGTTTTGGCTAACGGAACTGTAAAATGGTTTAATGATCAAAAAGGTTTTGGTTTTATCGAACAGGAAGATGGAGCAGACGTATTCGTCCATTTCTCAGCTATCACCAGTGAAGGCTTTAGAACTCTTGCTGAAGGCGACAAGGTTACATTCGATATTGAGCAGGGAGAAAAAGGACCATCCGCAAAGAACGTCA
Source organism: uncultured Thermodesulfobacteriota bacterium (assembly GCA_964387595.1). Lineage (GTDB taxonomy): Bacteria > Desulfobacterota > WTBG01 > CAIYCZ01 > CAIRTM01 > JAHEEI01. Next base: position 23,596 of record CAYLYF010000042.1, read on the forward strand.
GCAAACCTTAGATTATCACACAACCATAAAAACAATAAAAGCATCCAGGCATAAAGTCCGGATGCTTTTTTTGTTTTATATATCTCTAATCTCTTCAACAGCCCGGTCTGAATTGACCAAAATCGTTTATTATGATAAAGTCCTTGCTGATTTGACCGAAAAGAAATTGAAGAACAAAATACAGATTGAAGATTTGCAGATAAACGGCGGATCTTTTTAAAAAAATTTTATATGCTGACGCAAAATGCATGATCTTAACAACAATTATGTACTCATTTATCTTGCCCGTTTTAAAGGCGCACGTTTTTTACGGGACCTGCCTTTTATCAAAAAAGTTGTTGCGGCAATTTTCGTTTTAGTTTTAATTACATTTTCAGCATTGTTTTCCAGCTCATTAAATATATCATTAAAAGATATCCTTCCGGCAAAAAGCACTTCCGCTGATCTTGCAAAGACCTCAGACAAAGACAGCTCCTTTGACGCTGAAGAAATTTCCTCGCTGTTTGAAGATGATTTTTTCTACAGAGATTCACCCCCTGTCATATTTCCAGGACGGGATAAAGACAACAACTCAATTACGATACACACAACACTTAAACCTGCTATCCAGAACAGAATGATAAGACTGTTTAAAAGATACCGGCCGGTTCTTGCTGCAGGTGTAATCATAGATGCCAGAACAGGTGCCGTTCTGGCAATGGGAAACTATACCGGAAAATCAGAGGCTGATGAACTCTTTCCCGAAAGAAACGAAGACTATTGTCTATATGCGGGTTTTCCTGCAGCTTCACTTATTAAAATAATCACTGCGGCTGCAGTGATTGAAAAAAAAGGGTTTACAAGTTCAAAAACGCTGCCTGTTTCCGGACGATACCATACGCTTTATAAGCATCAGCTCGGCCTTAAAAGACTTCGTTACCGCCCGGAACAGATAAGCCTTGAAAAAGCTTTTTCAAAAAGCATCAATCCTTTCTTCGGAAAACTGGGGATCGAGTATCTAAGCAAAGAAGAGTTTGAAGAGATAGCAGAATTATTTCTTTTTAACATCCCCTTTGATTTTGATTTTCCGGTTTCAAAAAGCACAACTTTCTCACCGGAAAATGACTTTGAAAAAGCAGAACTTGCAAGCGGCTTCAACACCAGGACAACCATATCCCCCCTTCATGCAGCGCTTATTGCCTCTCTTCCTGTAAGTGATGGTATAATAATGCGTCCGTACGTAATTGACAAAATTGTTTCAAAAGACGGAAAAAACGTATACGCTTCATCCACCGAAGATCTTTCACAACCCTTAAGCAGTCAGAGTCTTGAGAACCTGTCCAAGCTGATGAAAGCAACTACCCGCAATGGGACTGCGCGTAAATCTTTTTATGCCTTAAGACATTCCCGAAGATACAAGGGACTTGTTCTCGGAGGAAAAACAGGCGCGATCAACCTTCCCAACAAACAGCGCAGATGTGAATGGTTTGCCGGATTTGCTGAAAAAGGGGACATGCATCTCGCCATATCTTTAGTCTTTATACATGGAGCCATAAGGACTGTTAACCCCTCCCTTATGGCTGCAGAACTTATAAAAACCTGTCTAAAAGAACAGCCGCTGAAAACCTTTGCCGGAAAAGCACAAGTTCAGACCTCTTCCCCGATCTAACAGACTATTAACAACTGACTCCCTTTCAAGTTTTCTTAGCGGATCCGATAACCGCTGGCAGCCTTCCAATCTAACAACAAACGTGAAACGGTTATCACAGCAAAATACCCGGATTTTACCCTTGTTGCATTGAACGCCTTTTCTGGTATGATAGTCGAATGACAACCTTTTTATTTCTGGTTTAAAATAGCCAATTCGGGAAAAGAGGCGTTTCATGAAAATAGAATCCGGCAAAAAACATCAGGCAAAGGATCCGGGTTTTTCTGCATCAGACAGCCAAAAAGAATATATCCGTTTTTTAAACGACAGATTCGGCGGATCGGTTATTAAGAACTTTCCCTCTGATTTGCCTTCAAAATATCCCTGTTCCTGTTATCCGGACTTCAAAGACCTTTTCAGCTCAGATAAAAAAATAAAAACAATTGAAGAAAAATTTATCTGCGCCTATGAACTGACAAAAGAGAAGCTCGGGAAACATATGCCTGGAATGACCCGACGCACATACCTTAAGAGCATGACAGCCTTTTTATTGACCTCAGCCCTTCCTTTTTCATCCTCCTGCACGCTTACCCCCTCTTATCATGACACTTCAGATTATGGTATTCCGGGGTTAACAGACGAAGCACAGGTCAGTATCGTCAAAGGAGATTCCATTGAAGAAGATGTCAGGTCAGCAATTGATCTTGCCGGAGGACTTGATGAAATCAAAGAAGGAGAATCTGTTATTATTAAACCAAACTGTGTATGGCACACAGGAGAACAGACTTTTCCCGGCACAGAAGAGCCAACAGCGCCCATCACTACAAACCCTGAAGTTATCAGAGCTGTTATCAGAGCTGTAAAAGAAAGAAACAATGCTCCGGATAAAATATTTGTTGCCGACCGTTCCGCCATCATTCTTTCAACGCTCTTTGTTATGCAGATGCAGGGCATATACAGTGTAGCACTGGACGAAGGCGTAAATATAATGCCATGGGAAAATACCCCTTATTTACACTATACCTCGTACAAGTTCGGATATTTAAATAAGAGTTTTGACCTCTCTGAAACTGTTCTTAACATTGATCATTTCATCAATGTACCGGTACTCAAAAATCATAACATCACGTATTCTCTTGATCAGGCCCAATATACCTGCTGTTTGAAATCATTTGTGGGCGTGCTGACTGCTCCCAGCAGAACTTTTGGTGAAAACTCCTTTCATGGAGAAAATCTCCCTGAACACGTTGCTGAAATCAACCTGTGCCGACCCTATCTTATGAAAAACGGAAGACCCGGGGTAACCCTGAATATTGTTGATGCAACACGCATCATCGTCGATGGCGGGCCTCATAACTCCATTTTCGGGGAGGAAATGAAGGTTGCTTATCCCCAAATGATCATAGCTTCGAAGGACCGGGTAGCCTGTGATACAGCCGCACTTGCTGTCCTTAAATATTTTGGCGGTTTAAGAAATATCACAAAAGACTACCTGGAAACACCCATATGGCAGCAACGACAGATCGTTCATGCCGGAAAGCTGGGCCTTGGCATCAATGACCCCGGCCGTATAGAAATAATACTACAGGGATTTGACCCTGACCTGGCAGATGGAATCATGAAGATCTGGGAAGAGGCATAAATACCCCTTAAAAAGGGGCGCGGCATTATCCATAATCCGCTTAACAACTTCAGAGATAACGCCCGATCTGTTCATCGTCAATCCCCAGATTTTTAACCGATTCCAGATTTGAAAGCTTCACCTGTTCTCTTTCAAAAAGTGAATATCCAAGATTATTAACCCTATTATCCGGCACAAGAGTTATAAGAGTGATCTCGTTTTTTGAGCCCAGCCTCATTGGCGGCCCCCATGTCCCGGTTCCGGGAGAAACATAAAGGCTCAGCTTACCGACCCTGTAAAATCCTTTTACTTTTGGATAAAAAAGCTTCGCAAGAAAGTTAAAAGGGACGATCTGACCGTTGTGGGTATGACCGGAAAGCTGAAGGTCAATCCCTGCCTGTTCGGCATCCTCAAGTCCGGCAGGAACATGATAAAGAAGAATGGACGGTTTTGATCTGTCCAGAACAATCTCTTTTAAAACAGGATTATCTTTCTGCCCTTCCCTCTCAGGATAATCAACTCCAACGATCTGAAGTCCCATGAACTCCTTCATCTCATTTCTCAGAACAACCACCCCGGTAGCAACAAGGATCTGTTCAACCTTATCCATATCCTCATACTTTTCATGATTTCCCATCACAAAAAATGTTTTTGCCTTAAGCCGTTTTAAAGGCTCTACCGTATGGGAACTGACAGGACCCAGCCCGTCAAAAAAATCTCCTGTTATCATTATCATATCCGGATCAAGATTATTTGTCTTTTCTACGATCCTCTTTAAATATCCGGAGTTATGTATGGTCCCCACATGTATGTCTGATAAATGAGCCACCCTTAAGGGTGAGGAGATCTTTGAAAGAGGAATTTCAACGTTTTTCACATTTATAAGCATTCCGTTAATCAATGCATACAATGAAATAACTGCAACAGATAAGACAAGCATCATCCCGGTGGCAGGCGTTTTAAGCTTAAACAAAAAACCGATAGGTTCATATAAAAGAAAAGCACTTAAAAGCAGAAAAAGTACACCCATCCAAACCGAAGCAAAGGTATAAAGAAAGGTGGTAATCAGGTTTGGATAAAACTTTTCAAAGAGGCTGGACACCGGAAATGACAAGGCAAGAAAAGTAAAAACGCTCAATATTATTTTCGGTTTTTCGAAACTAAAAAAAGAATTCAGCCTGAAGTAAACATAAAAATGCATACTAAAAAGGACCAAAAAGAATATCCCGTAAAAAATGAGATATGCGACCACACGGTTCATGAAAAGCTCCCATATAAAAAGAGGAACATGCCTTATCCGGATGCTCCTCTTTTATTTAATAACAAGAACAACTAAGCTTTATTCTTTTTTTTTTCGATACGACTTTTTAAAAATGGCATAAATATGTTCTCATTTTCCTCCCAGAATTCTTCAATTTTAAGTGAAAGACTGGCAGCAAACACATCAAGTACGACAAGCGCATTAAGGGTTGAATCTTTTTCCGTAGCCGCCTGCAGCCTATTGGAGATCGCAACATTTAGAAGTCTTATGTTCTCATAAATTTCAGAAAGGCCCTTAAGTTCGATCTCCGGATCAAAACCTTTTTTCTTTAAAAGATATTTTGATATTAAATAAGTAGATGTTGCCCGCCACAGTGTCTCCTCTTCTGTTGCAAAAGGGAGATGAAAACGGACCATTGGTTTAAAAAAATCCGTTAAAGGACATCCGCTTGCTGCAATTAGAAGCCCGATAAGAGAACTGACACCCATCTGAGCGGAAGTATCCTGAGAGGTTAGCCTGTCATTTTCTATAGCCTCAACATGGACAGTATCATAAGACAGTACCCTGCTGAAACGTTCCACAACCGGTAAGATATTTACGGCCAGAGGACAATAGGCTATAACGCCTTTGTCAAGCGGACAGTTCGGACACTGATGATATTCAAGGTTAATCCACACAGGAGGATCCACGGGAATATCATTCACCAGTTTAAGGGTTTTTCCACTAACTAAAAAGTTGAAATTTTCCTCAGTCCCGTCTGCCAGTTTAAAACAGTATTTAAAACTTAGATCTCTCATAAGAGACTCCTGATAAGCCCTGTCTTTTCACTCTATAAAATCATTTAGAGCATTTTCTTTTTTACTATAGCCTCAAGAACAACCTGAACAGTTTAAATGGGTTAACATGAAATGCCAAAGTCCAAATTAAAAATGTCAATCGAAGCACCAAAACATCAATGCCCAAATCCTCCTGTCCGTCACAGCTTTACGCAACGAATTTTCTGCAATTTGGCCTTTTTTATTTGACATTCATTTGAAATTTAAACTTTGTTATTTGTCATTAGCGCTGTTTGGCCTTTAAACTTTCAGATGGTACTGCATCAGCCTTTTGCACCGCAACGGCTACATGTTATAAAAATGCTAGTGACTATCGCAGCCATCATGTGAAGCACATCCTGCACCGGAGTCATCAATCTTTCCAGCAAGCCAGGACTCAACAACCTGCCGGGTATCGCCTGAACAGCCCCGGATAACTTCTATACCGCTTTCAGCCAGCTTGTTCACAGCACCGTCACCCATATTTCCGGCCAGCATAACTTTTACATCCATTTCTGAAAGAACAGGAATTATATTTGTCTTGCAGCCGCAGCCTGCAGGCGGTGTAAGCTTCTCTTCAGAAACAATTTTGTTATTTTCGTCAACTGAAAAAATCGTAAAAACTTCGCAATGTCCAAAATGCTCGTCAATCTGGCCTGCCCTCGAGGGTAAAGCTATCTTCATGGTTTCCTCCAATAATCTATATATTGTTTTTTAAAATTATATTCGACCTGTATGCAAAAATCAATTTATTCCTGCATCAAAAGCTTCCAGAACCCCAGGCTGTAAGGGAAGAACCGTTCGAAGCATCAGACCGCTATTTCCAACAGACAAAATATAGTGGGTTTCCTTTCGTAAACAGAGAAGATTCCTGCTTACGCATAAGGCTTAAGGACGATGCCTGACATAATGGATAGAAAATGGTTGTGGAAAAATGTTTCAGAAACCAACCCTTTAAATAAGGTTCTTCAACAGAATCTGTGGGTAAAAAAACAATTTACACCACTGATCCTTTT
>CAYLYF010000043.1:0-29799 GCA_964387595.1 uncultured Thermodesulfobacteriota bacterium
AAAAAAAGAATCATTAATATATGAGAAGGTCAGGAGCAGGGTAAATAAAATAAAGACCGGAATAATGTTTTTTTTACTTAAGGGTATAGAGGTGAAAAGATATATTGATCAGGAGATGATTACAGCAAGGTTAGTCAGGTCGAAAGATACCGGGCCGAACAGCCGGCAGATAAGACCGGTTGTAAACAGAATAATTACTGGATTTAATGATTTATTCATTCGCAGATATTTAACATTAATAAGTTAAATAATGAATTGATTAATCGTACCAAGCATAAAGGTTTTTTTATACTAATATCAAATGTTTTTGTTCACTAAAGAGGCAAAGAGTGACGCCTCTATAGTTAAACCGTTTTATTTTATTCCTTCACAATCACATTCATCGTCAAGAGCAACCCAGTAGGGGGTGCCTGCAACAAGATTTGTATCTATAGACCTGATTAGTGGTTTTGGGTCTGTGTCTGGTTTACGGTCACCGTTGGTATCAATTGATGAAGGGAAAAACTTTACATCCGGAAAAGGACTCATCATGGCATCTGCTTTTCCGCTTAATACCTGGGCAAGGCACAAAGAAATATCAAATACATACTTGGTCTTAACAGACTGCTCCGGTCCGTTAAAATAACCTTTTGTCAACTGGGTTGATAATGGCCCCGCACATATTTTTACATCAGGGTCATTTAAGACATCTTCAAAGGTTTTATATGTTGCTTCATTTTTAACGTATAAGACCTGTTTGCTTGCGATCAGGGTGCAGGTGAACCTGCGTGAGGTTCTTCTTCTCAGGTTCTCTGATTTTCCGCCCAGTGCGTTTAATTGGTCAAGGATGTGAATTTCCCCTTTATTTAGAGCTGTGGTAGCGTTAAACGGCGGAGGGATGTCGACACTTTTGACAGCGATAGGTCCGGTTTTATAGTGTCCGGCAATTTCGCTTAGTACTGCTTTTAATATATCTGACGAAACCGGTGAAAAGAAGTTAGCCGTTGTTTCGGGGCCTGGGGGGCTGCTCATCATGGTGCCCACTTTAATTGTTTGAGTATCTAAAATTTGTTTGAGCAGGCCTTCCGGCTTTTCAGGGAATGGGATCATATCAGGGGAGGGCAGACAGTCAACGATGTTTATTAATACTTCAGTCGCATTGTTTGCATTAAGGATTTGCCGGTACTTGCCGTTTTCTACAATACGGACCCAGGCGGCGTCTAACGCTTTTACCAGCTGTTTATTGCCTTTTGCCGGGTTTGTTGAATTTGCTAATGACTGTGTCGTGCCCAAAAAGCAGGTAACGATTAACATAATAATAAAAATACGGCTTATCCTGGTCATGGTTGGACCTCCTCTGTTAAGTTTTTTTAAAGATTGAAGTAAACTGAATCCAATTGTACGTAAAACTAGAAGCCAGAATCAGGTACACTTCAAGTACTTTAGACTTTTTAAGTATTTTAAGTACATCCACAACTGTGTGTAACCGGTGATGTTGTTACGAATAAACGGTTCAAGTTATCCGTAAAATTATTACGGTTTTTTCCAAAGCTCTGCGAACTCTGTGAAAGGATGATGCTTGACACTAAGTTCCTAATCCATTTCGCAGATCAGGAGCTTTTTAGCTGTGATCGACCCAATCAGCAGTTTTTTACCATAGGTGGTACCGCCGCTGCTGGCAGAGATCTGTTCACCGGCATTCAGGTAAATCTCATCGATCTGAGGTGTGGATTCGCTTAAATCAATGCGCAGTACCTGGCTGGGTGCATTGCTGCCCATGATGAAATGCATGACCAGCGCAAGGATATTCGAGTGTGCGCCGATCCAGAGGGAACCGTCCTCGGCAACATCGATATTGTCCGGCGCAGTGCCTATGTCGATGCTCTGCAGGGTTTTTACATTTCCGTTTGACATATTGCGTGAAACGACTCTTATTGCCTTACCCCTGGTTTCAGAGATGTAAAGAGTTTTGTAGTCTTTGGAAGCATTAATGCCGCCGGCGGACTGGATATCGTCTGCAACGACTGAGTAGTTTTTGCCGTCAAAGTAAATCAGGCTGGTAAGTTTTTCACCGCTTGAGCGGTCAACATCCTGTCCTACATAGAAGGAACGGTTGCCCACAGCAACCAGATCATTGGCGCGGGTGATCAGCGGGCTCATGAAGGTTTCCTGATGCTTGAATTCACCAGGACTATTTTCAAGGTAGCGTTCGATCTTTTCATCACCGGTCTTGCGGTCTTCGGGATGATTGATCACAAACAGGTGGCGCTGTCCGGTAGGATCGATAAACAGGCTGATGCCGTGGGGGCGAAGTTTCGGACCATCAATAAGCGCAGACGCTGCTTTGGGGGGTGTTGCTGTCAGGTCAATTTTAAGGATATCTCCGGGGCCCACAGGTTTTTTGTCAGCAACTGCCTTTCTGCCAAACAGTGAAACATAGGCCAGCCCCCTGGCGCGGTCAATCTGGACATCTTCGCCGCTTCCTTTCATCTTAAAATCGGTGCAGGTTCCTGCGAAATGTTCATTGATGTTCTTGTTGACCTTGCTGTACAAAAACAACCCGCCAGCTGCACAGATGAGAATAGTGATGATGAGTATTCCCAGTAGAATTTTCTTTATCATGATTTATCTCCTTTTTTTCAAGTATGAATGGAAACCAAAAATAATCCCGGCAAGTATATAAATGCTGAGGGATGTTTTTGGGCGTTCTCCCTGTTTTGATTTACACTTTTCAACTATCATGAGCAGGATTGCTGCATGTCTAAAGTGCTTTTAAATAAAAATGAGTTAAAATATTTTATTTTAAAGTGTAAAATATAGGAGAATTAACATTGTGTGTCAACAAACATTTATATATATCAGGCCTAGATGAATTATATCTCAGAGTGTACCTTCGGGTGGGGGGCTTAAGCTCTATTTGTTTGTTGTGCGGTAGTCTGTCAGCTTGCTGAAGGTAATTGCCTGCAGTGCAGAAGGGATGAAGTTCTTTGCCATTCCCCGCCTGAAACGGTTCCGGGAAAAGAGATCGCACAGCTGTTTGAAAAAGACAACCGGACGTGCATAGGTGGAGGGCCAGAACCTTCCGTATGCCTTCCGCATCTCTTTGCGTGAGACTTTAAGTTTCATCACTGAGTTGCCGAATCCGAACTGGGCCCAGTCATGTATTTCGATAAGGTTCTTTTTCATCATTTCTTCATAAAAATCTGTTCCCGGAAAGGGGATAAGCAGTGTGCCTACAACAAAAGAACAGTATTTAGGATAAAGGTGTCTGGCGTATTGTACGGTTTCCCTCATTGTTTCCACCGTGTCTTCAGGCGATCCTGCCAGAAGATAAACCGTAATCAGGATATCCAGTTCATTTTCCAGGTAATAAAGCATTTCTTCGACTTCTGTTTTATCAAATCCCTTTCGTCCGTAAAAAGCGCGCAGTTTTTTATTGGGGGTTTCCAGGCCGAAAGCAATTTTAAACAGGCCGTTTTTTTTCATCCGTGTCCATAGGTCACGGTAGGAAAGAAAAAGATCTTCTCTGCTTTCATAATACCAGTAAAATGTTTCACCGCATTTTTCAATCGCGTCCAAAAAACCTTCCAACTGTTCACGTGTGGTGAAAGAGGCATCGTCCTGAAAAAAGAAGGTGTCCACCCCGAAATTTTTCTTTACCCAGAGCAGTTCCTCAACGATCTTTTCGGGGTTGCGCCGGCGTATACCTTTATGGATCTTCCAGGTAATGCAGTGATGGCAGGTGTATGGACATCCCCGTGAGGTGGATGCGCCAAGTGAGTTAATGTTTGTCCAGTGATATTTTTTAACCGGAAACAGATGCCAGGCCGGAAAAGGCAGTTCATCGATGTCTTTGATCTGTTCACGTTCGGGATTTACAATAATCTGATTGTCCGGCGATCGGTAGGTTATTCCGGTTACATTATCAAGAGATATTTTTGCAGCAAGATTCCGGCATACCTCACGGGTGGTATACTCGCCTTCGCCGCGGACAACAATATCAAGCTCAGGGCAGCTTTTCAGTGATTCTTCCGCAGTAAAAGTGAAATGCGGACCTCCGGCGAGGGTCACGATGCTTTTATCGACTTCATTTTTTATCCTGCGGAATATTTCCAACGAATTCACACTGACCGGTGTTTGTCCGCCTGCGCCGACAACATCAGGCTGTATGTCCCTGATCTGTTCGATGATTTCGTCAAACGAAAGATTGTCAGCGACAGCGTCTATTACGGTTAGATCATGTCCTTCCTGTTCCAGAACCGCGGCAATATAGGCAAGTCCCAGATTGGGAGAGATGTTTATCTTGAACACCAGCATGGGGGGCTGTATCAGTAGTACTTTCATATGCCTTTAATGTGTGTTTGTATTAGGGAGTATGTTTAAAAAATATCAGTTACGAATTTGTTTTGAAGCTCAAGGGCTTTTCTTGCTGGATTTAAAAAGACGTTTTTCTTTATGGTCTGCATCATAAACAGACGCTGTGTTCCCATGATGATACCGGTATAGCCGGACTCTGTCTTATTGTAGATATTTTTTAGGGGTTTCCATTTTCCTGTTTTTACATAGCCCTGGAAGTTCAGTACATCCTTTTGCGGAAGCAGCGGTTCCAGAATACGCCTGATATGCTTTCCCTTGTTTTCCCACATGGGACGTTTTAACAGCCGTCCTTCATTTATCATGTTTTTCAGAATAACATAAAGCTCAGCGTTTCTGACAAAGATGCTGTTATATCCGTACTCATTCATTTTGAGCTCGGAGGCCGTCACTCCAATACTGATATCGGCTTCTTTTGAGACAATGGAACTCATGCAAAGCGGGCAGCCCATATCAAGCGTTTCATCAAGGAACTTTCCGTACCTGAAATTATAGGTCTGACCGTCTTTGGTCATGATCTCGTCTGAGGCAAACCACATATAGTCTTTTCCCTCATTTAAGAGCTGATAAAGCCCCGGCCTGGCAGTTTCTGCAAACTTGATAATGTCCTGTTCCTTGATGCCGTAATGTTTATAGACCTTGTCCAGACCTTCGTGTTTCGGGTTCATAAAACAGTTGATGCTGATCATGAACTTGAGGTTTCCTACAAGTTTGTCTGAACGTTTTGCAAGAGCCGGGAAGACCTTCCGGAAAGCGGGATCATCTTTTATCAGCTGCAGTTTTCTCACAGCATGGACATGGCAGGGAAGTCCGACCACGGCAAAATTTTTGTATGGGGACATTTTATCAAGATCATGCAGCATAGGTGTAATCTGCTGTTTTGAATGCTGGCCCTTGAGCACATCTTCCGGTTCTGTCGAAATAAGTGTCCGTGCATGATGGCAGATAAAAGAATCTTTATGGATTGACTCAAGATGCAGAACAGCATCAATGATCTTTTTTTCAAGGAGATAAGAAAGAAGCTCTGTCGTTGCTCCCCCGTTTGTGGCGCCCTCAAAAACAGTATTATTTAACGAACGTGTGGTAAATCTGTCAACATGTACGCCCACACGTTTTTCAATTAATGATTTTTCTTTTCCAAACCAGCGTTTTTTAATGGCAGATTCAGGATAAAAACTGCGGGGGCATCCCTGATAACATATTCCGCACTTATTGCATTTTCCAATAAGGGTTGGAATGGTTTCCTGCATCTCAATTGATTTTGAAGGACAAAGGCTGACGCAGAGACCACAGCGGGAGCAGGAATGTTCTATGACTTTCTTTAAAGCTGAAAAGCCTTTCTTTGAATTTTTACGGTGTTCTTCAAGCTTCTTAATCATGATATTGCATCTCAGGATAAAATTATTCTTTTAATAATGCAATAAATCTTATAAAATGTATACTGAAATAAGTATATATAATAACTATACGCATCAGTTTTATAAATTTTTTCAATAAATTTTAATCTAAGCTTTAAAATAAAGGGAGGCAGAGATAAAATGACTTGTACTGTTTTGTTTGTAGATACTTTTTCAAGTTTCCGTGTTGAGACCGGGCTGATCTATCCATCCTTTATAACCGGGCAAATGACCGGATTTCTTGAGCAGGAAAACATTTCATTTGATGTTGTCTTTGCGGTGCCCCAGGATGATGGAAATATTGATGTCCTTATAGACAACCAGCTTGTCTCAAAATCATTTCAAAAAGTGCTCGAAGACTTATCTCCTAAAATTGTTGCTTTTTTCCCTGAGCCGGAACTGATTCCGCCATCACTTGCAGTCCTGGAACAGGCACGCCGTATATTGCCGGATTCAGTATTTGTTGCCGGAATAAACTCAGGAATTACATTTTCAGATCAGTATTTAAAAAGAGGGATCGATTATATTTGCGGGCAGGACCTGTACGCATCTTTTGTAAATCTGACCAAAGATATCATGTGTGGGAAAAGTCCTGAAGAAAAGATCTACTCCTGTCCAAGAAAATATGAAGATATGAACAGCTTCCCTTTTATCTCAAAACGTTTTTTTGACCATATGAGACCTCAGTGGTGCTTTCCCAGCGGAGAAGTTCTGCCGTTTGGTATCATCAATGATTCTATTGGTTGCACCGGTGGCTGTGCCCATTGTCCGAACTCCTCTTTTTGGGGTACTGACTGGATATCAATGGATGCACAGAGGATTTATGAAGAGATGAAGTTCCAAATGGATCTGCTGGGGGTGAAGACATTTTTGTTTAGCGGAATAAATTTTTTTCCGAATAGTAATGGAGAGCTTGATACCTCTCCCCACATAAAGGCTGCTCAAAGAATTTCTGAACTTGACCGGCTTTTCACGGAGAATCAGCTTGATATAAAATTTATCAACACGATTAGACCGGATACTGTTAATTATCTGGCGCAAAACATGCCGGATCTGCTTGACCGGTTTCTTGACAGGGTTTCGATCTGTTTTCTGGGTATAGAGTCCTTCAGCGAAACAGTTTTAAAAGGCCTTAATAAAAAGATCACCTGTGACATGATCAGAAGTGCTGTCCAGCATATTAAAGATAAAAACATTAAGATCATCGCCAGTTTTATTGTCGGTGGTCCCTGGGAAACACATGAAACTCTTAAAGAAACGGAAGACTTTATTGCAAATGAACTCCCCTCGTCATCTGTTCCCATCTTAAATATTATGACTCCATACCCCGGTTCCAGATTTTATGAAGATCTAAATAACAGGGGATTGATCGTAAATACTGATATTAGTTATTTTAATGGAAAGCATCTTGTTTTTAAACACCCGGTCTTTAAACCGGGAGAACTTGAAGAACATGTCCAGAACTTCTATTATCGCTATTTTATGGAGCAGTTCTCCGGGTGAAAAATTATTCAGCCGGATCTTTGAGTAACAACATAAACTTTTAGTTATTTTAAACAAAATGAGGAGGGTCGAATGAAAAGGCTGAACAAAGAATTATTCATGTCCGTTGTTTTTATTTGTATATCGTTTAACTGCTTTTTTGCTTTTGCTGCTGATGATCTTGAGATTATTCATAACGAAGGTCTGCTTACGGTTTTTGCTGAAGAGGTAATGCCCGAAAATATTTTTCTGGAGCTTGGAAGAGTGTGCAATATCGAAATTATTGTAAAGGGCGAGAAGTTTCCTGAAAAAGAGGTGACCCTAAAATTGAAAGATATGCCGATAAAAGATGCTGTTAAAAGACTTGTAAAGGTTTGCGGGATTAAAAACTATTTAATGGACTCTAAAAATGATCCCCAGGGAAAATCAAGATTGGTAAAGATCGATTTGTCTGTGGGCGGAAGCGGGCAGAGAGTTCTTACCAGGGCGAAAAAAAAATCTGTTGAAAAATCTGTTAAACCCGCCGTTAAAAGATCTGTTGCTGATAAAAAACGGAATAAAAATAAGCGGCCTTACAACGGTACTTTTTCAAAAGACACAGATTTTCAATGGGACGGTTCAGCCCCTATTGCTTTTCCGGAGTTTAAAGGAGAGCTTGCATATGATAAAAGCGAGTTTGCCTGGGACGAAAGTGCAAAAAGTTTTTCAGAAAAGACAATGGATATGGTCCCGCCGGGAGTGAGAGAGATGGTCTCAGAACAGATAATAAAGGTGAGCGACCAGATCGCAAAAGAAAGAGGAACGGATACGATTACCCCTGACATAACTGCTGAGGCTGTGGAAAGAATAGGCAAACAGGCGAGTCTTCCGCCGCAGGTTATGAACCTTATGCCTAAAAGCGCAGAAGACTTTGACATGCCAAAGATTCCAATAGATTCTGAACAGATAAAAGAGGAGTATAGAAAATAATGTGTGAGATCAGACGTTTAATGGTTCTGAATTTTATTGTTTTGTTTTTCATGACCTGTTCTGCTGAGGCATCCTATTTTACGCAGGTAAATCTTGATGGTTTCGGGACGTCTGGAAATACCGGCGGGCTTGAGATGAAGACAATGACTGTTTTTAAAGAAAAACTGTTTATCGGTGTTGCAAACCCGTCTGAGGGTGCACAGGTATGGTCGTTTGACCATAAAATTTGGAAACAGGTTAACAGCAGTGGTTTTGGTTCAAAAGACAATACCGCTGTATCGGTCATGGCTGTTTGCGGGAACAGGCTTTATGCGGGTACCACCAATTTAAATGGCGGAGAAGTCTGGTCTTTTGATGGTCGGGAGTGGCGATGTGTTCATAGTGGCAGGTTCGGTGATATGCTGAGTCAACCTATAAAGGCCATGGCCGCTTATCAGGGAGAGCTTTATGTCGGGCTTTGGGATCAGGTTGATTCCAGTCCTACGGAGATATGGGCATATGACGGAGAGGCATCCTGGGATCTGGTCAGTGAGCCGGGATTCGGGAGCACTTATAATATCTGTACTGTTGCCCTTGGTGTTGCATCGATTGATAAAACAGAAAAACTTTACGCTCTGGTGTGGAAATCTTTTCAATACAGAGGTAATGATGCCGGTTGTGAAATCTGGACATATGACGGAAAAGACTGGATGAAAATAAATGAGGGGCTGGAAGGGTTTGGAGAAAAGGGGAAAGGCAGGGTTGGACTGGAACCGTTCTCCTTTGTTGAATATAAAGGCAAGGTCTATGTCGGTTTGTGGGCATTTGAAGGCGGTGTAGGCTGGGAGGTTTGGGCCTGGGATGGCAGGGAATGGACCCATGCAAATAAGAACATAATTAAGGAAACATACGGTTTCAGGCTTTGTATCGCACTTACGGTTTATGGGGACCGTCTTTACGCTGCTGTTACTGATGCATTTACTGATTTTGAGCTCTGGACTTATGATGGAAAAAAATGGGACAGGGTAGTCGGAAAAAACTGTGCCACGCCTTCTAAATTTGATGATGCCGGCAATAAACTGATAAATTCGATGGCAGTTTATAATGGAAAATTATATGCCGGTGCTGCAAATGATAAAACAGGATATGAAATCTGGAGAGATAATTTTCCTGAAATATGTCCTAAAAAAAGACTGATGCGAACCGGAGAAAAAGAACTCTTTTCGGTTAAGCGCGGAATACCCCCTGTCCGGTGGGTATCCAGTAATGAAAAGGTAGTCAGGGTGGATCCGTCTACCGGTTATTGTGAAGCGCTTGCTTCCGGTAAGACAGTTGTTTCCGCCTCAGATGCTTTTGGTTTTAAGGTTCCCTCTATGGAAATCGAAGTAAGTGAAGGCAGGGTTAAAGGTGAAAAAGGCCTTCTTGTGTTTTCTGAGGTTTTTCCTTTATCCGTGTCCAATGACAGGGCATCTAAAATATTTTTGACCGCAAGGGTTTATAGGACAGAAGCTGAAAAAAAGTTGCTTAATATAACAGCCGATCTTTCTCCTGTTTTAGATGTTATCCTAATGCTCTATGATGATGCGACTCATGGCGATAAAGTTAAGGGAGATAATATTTTTTCATGTGAGTTTGATATTCCGAAAGATACAAACCCCGGCTGTTATGATTTTAAAATTACGGCAACTGATCACAGAGGTATGAAATATGGTTCAGGGGCATCTTTTACGGTTAAGCAGGGCTATTCTATTCCGTCAATTATTTCTCTTGAAGTAAAAGGGAATAGCTATGACATTTCTGTTCTTTTTGATCTGAAGGATCCTGACGGGGATAAATGCAGGGTGACTGTTGACTATCGCTCTGCAGGTGGTGAATGGGCGCCTGCTTCAATAAAATCAAAGTCAGGATGGATAAAAAAATACAGAAATAAGGACAAAAAAAATAATAAAATAGCAAAACTTCCAACGCCGCTGCCTGTTAATCATTATATTTTTGTATGGGATTCTTTAAAAGATATTGGACAAGAAGAAGGCAAGTACACTGTCCGGCTGATTCCCGGGGACAGAAAAACAGCCGGAGAAGCTGTCGTGTCAGGTTTGATTGAAATTAACAATTTAATAAAGCCTGAACAGGAGATGATATATGTCAAGAAAGGTGACTTTTTTATTGATAAGTATGAATATCCAAACAGGTATGGTTCTTATCCAGAAACCCGTTTGACTTATCAGGAAGCAAAAGATACTTGCCTGGAACAGGGTAAAGATTTATGTACGTCTGAGCAGTGGGAGACAGCATATCTTGGAAACTCAGAAAACCATTATCCCTATGGAGATGATTACGGTTTTGAAGCAAGAGATTTCTGCAATACAAGCGGTTCTTATGATCCGGTTTCTGTTCCATCCGGCATTTATGAAAATTGTGTGAATGATATTGGGATTTATGATATGGGCGGTAATGTCTACGAGTGGTGCGGAAATGAAGACGGGAGAGTATTTATGGCAGACAGGAGCTATTATATGAATCCCCTGGATGCAAGCCGTCTAAATGTTGAGGATCCTACCCACAGGCACAGTTATCTGGGGTACAGATGCTGTAAAAGCGCAGGTGATGACCAGTAGCTTAACAGGGTATTTTTAAAAATAAACAAGAGTACAGGAATAATAAAAAGGGACAGCAGATAAAATGCCGTTCCTTTTTTATTTTATTTTAAAAGTGATTTATTGATGAAAAAAAAGTATTTATTCTTATCAAGGGATACTTTTTAATCCGGTTCAAATTGACCACCATATTTTTTTGCGAACCGGATACAGTCGTAATAAATTCTTTCCGTATCCATACTCGATCATCTAAGAGCACATAACTATATGACATTTAAGGTGTTAATATATTTTAAAGTATTATTAAACAAGACGTCATCCTTTTTGCAAATAAAGATCATTGAGAATGAAACAGGTTTGTTAAGCGAAAGGAAGTGTAGTGAATAAAAGTGTGTGCCTTTTTAATAAATACGGTATCAAAGAGAGTTGAAAACAGGGTTTCAGGCAATATTTATTTTTATAATAAGAAGCCGGTTTTGAGGTGCTTTATTAAAAGCATAGCCTTAAAATTATGTTATTAATTCTTCTGCAGTGATAATCTACACAGCGTCTATTTGTCCGATGGCATAATAATCATTTTCACTATTAATATTTCCTTACCTTTGCGTATTTTTTAATATTAGCCTTTTCTGTCTGGAGATTCATTCAGGCAGCCTTTAACTCATATTTGTTACTGATTTTATCTTGACACATATTATATCAATTTCTATACTTTGTCTGCCTAACGTAACATATCTTAGCAGTTAATTCTTTTTCAAAACCGTCTGTTATTAGCGAATAAGGAATAATCAATTATTAATTTCCTGTTACAATTTCTGAAATTAAAAAAATTGGAGCTGGATTTGATTGCTGTAATAATGGAAAATCAAAATGATAACATATATAAAACGGTTTTGTTGACACGTCAGCTTGCAGCAGAATATGAGGATATTTGCTGGCGCTATAAACTTGATCTTGTTCCTGCAGGCATTGAAATTTCTGAGATGAAAACCTATCAGGGGTACTGGGATGCAGAGAACCGAACCATAAAGATTTCAAGGCAGTTAATCGAAAAATACACCTGGGATGTTACCGTTAATATTTTAAAGCATGAAATCGCTCATCAGATCGTAACTGAAGTTTTTAAAATCCATGATGGACATGGAAAGTTATATGAAAAAGCCTGTGACAGGATAGGCGTGCCATATGAATTCCGCAGTGCAGCCGGTGATATTCCAAAAGTCTGGAAAGAGATAGATCAAAAAAAAGATCCAAAAAATATAAAATTGCTTGAAAAAGTTGAAAAACTTTTATCGCTGGCTCAATCTAAGAATGAAAATGAGGCCACTCTTGCAATGCAGAAGGCTAATGAGATTATCAGGAAGTATAATCTTACCAGAGACTCTGAATGTAATCCGTCTGAGTATACCTATGTGATCATCAATCATAAAAAGAAAAGAATTGAACGCTATCAAAAAAACATATGTTCTGTCCTGAGTGAATTCTTTTTTGTCAATCATGTATATTCCTATCTGTATGACGGTGTTAAGCTGACAACGTATAAAACAATAGAACTAATCGGTACCCGGGAAAATGTTATGATTGCCGAGCATGTGTATTATTTTCTGGTAAATGAACTTGAATTTTTGTGGAAGGATTACAAGGTTATAACCAGCAGTACACAGAAAAATAAAAATTCATATTTCCTGGGCGTCCTTAAAGGTTTTAAAGAAAAGCTGTCTCAGCAGGAGAGAGAAACCCGGCAGGAACCCGGGAATAATGGAGAGTCTCATGAAACAACAAGCTTGCAGGTTCTTTTAAAAGATGCCGGCTTAGCAAAATTTATGAAACAGAGGTTCCCCCGTCTGCACACAATGGGTCGGCAAACGATGAGGATTAATACTGAAGCTTATAGTGATGGGAAAAAGAAAGGTCGGAAACTAACACTGCATAAAGCTGTTACAAAATCAAACGGATTTTTAAAGCGGATGCTTACCTCGGGTCGGGAAACTGAGTAGGTTTTTTTGAGAGGTTCAATAAAGATATCGGACGTGGAAATGGTATTGATTTTTTTAACAGGTCATTTTGTTTGGCCCGAACCGGGCAGCAGATTATTTACTGAGTTTAATTACAATAATCCGATGTTGTTACTTTATGGTGAGTTCTAATGCTGTTAACAAAACCATTTTATTTTAATAAGTAAGCAAAAAGTGTCTTAAGAAAAAGCCTTCTTTGAAAAATAAATAAAGAAGGCTTCTACCTAAACGCCAGACACCAGGGATTGTGCACATCAACTCCCTGCTGCTGATTATCTGCTTTTCGGTGTTAGACAATAATTTTTTTCTTGTTTTGCAAGAAAACATTTGAAGAAGTGGATAAAATAACGTTTAATAACGATTAATAAATATTTTTAAATTTTAATCCGGATCATACTATGTCAGAAGATAATATGGATATTCCTTTCTGGAAAAAAAAGAGTCTGGCTGAAATGACGAAAGACGAGTGGGAGTCTCTGTGTGATCGGTGCGGAAAATGCTGTCTTCACAAGATTGAGTATGAAGATACAGGGGAAGTTTTCTATACTGATATCATATGTAAATATCTTGATGAAAAGACATGTATGTGCCGGGAATATAAAAGGTCTGCCGAGCTTGTTCCTGATTGTATTAAGGTAAGACCGGAAGACGTGAAGAAGTTTTTTTGGCTTCCCGCTACCTGTGCCTATCGCTTGATCTCGGAAGGTAAGGACCTTAAAGAATGGCATGTGCTCTTATCCCGTGATTCTGAATCCGTGCACAAGGCAGGTATTTCAATAAGGGAAAAGGTGGTTCCTGAGAGTACTGTTTCTGAATGTGAAATGGATTCGCATATTATAGACTGGTTAAAGTGATGATTCTTTTTGTTTGCGCATTTTTATATTCTATCAGGGAATCAATATTAATAACTAACTAAAGGTGGAAGGGTGAATATGGAAAAAGATCTGAATAGGTTTAAAAACAAAACAGCCGTTATAACCGGTGCCGGAAGCGGGATCGGAAGATGTATTGCGCTTCGTTTTGCAGAAGAGGGCGGTGATGTGGGGCTTATTGATGTAAATGAAAAGGGCCTTAAAGAAACTGCTGAAATGGCGGAAGCTCATGGTGCAAAAGCGCTTACCTGTGTATGTGATATGTCAGAGGTCCCAGATATTGATGCGGCAGTAAAAGCTATATTTGATAGGTTTGATAAAGTGGATATCCTGGTGAACGCAGCCGGTATCGGGGATACAAATGCAGGTTACGATGATTTGACCCCGGAGATCTGGGACAAGGTCTATGCGGTTAATATTAAAGGTCCGTTTTTTTTAATTCAGAAGATCGCCATGCACATGGTAGATAATGACATAAAAGGCAGGATTATTAATATTTCCTCCGCAGAGGGAAAAACAAACCGGGCCGGAAGTCTTGCCTATGCCTCTTCGAAAAGTGCACTTATCAATCTGAGTCAGGGGCTTGCGATTCAGCTGGCACCCTATGAAATAACCGTAAACAGCGTGTGTCCGGGGCTGATCAATACACCGATATGGTTCAGGGGGGACAAGTCTCTCGATCTTCCTGAAGGCAGTACCCTTAAGATGGTTGTAGATACGTCGATCGAATCAAGGCAGTTAAAGATCATGCGGGTGGGTGAGCCTGAAGAGATCGCTGCTGCTGTTGCTTTTCTGGCGTCAACAGATGCGGCTTATATGACGGGGCAGGCGATAAATGTATGCGGCGGGCTGGAGTTTCATTGATCGAATGCGGAATGGAGAATAACATTAAAAAAGCTATCCAGGCTGAATCGCCGTGGATAGCTTTTTAGTCTTTAGGTGGTGGTGAAGATTACTTTTTTTCTCTTTCATATTTGAATAGACAGACACAGTCTCCGGCTGCTTTGGAAGCGATAATGCCGCCTGTTATGTTTCCAAACCCCTGTTTGGTTGCCTCAACATCCATCTCGCAGATTACTTTGCAGGGTTTATCAAAGCCAAACTCTTTTGCCAGTTCCATAACCGGGCAGACTCTCTGGACCTCGATAACTGCATCCATACCGTCATTTGAAATATCAATGACAGCCATATCCATTCCCATTTGTTTATACAAAGGGACGGCCTGGGTAAAGCCTTCAGCAAGAGAGGCATTGTCAATAAATGGGCCCATATGCTCTTTCTGGCGTTCAGGGTATCCCGCAAAAAGGGTGTCCCAGGCTTTCTGTTCACCTTCTTCATCCATGATTTTTTTGTATGTCTCAAATTTTTTCCTAAATAATTCCATTGGGTCCATGATTACTCTCCTTTTAGCTGATAAATTGTTGACGTTTTATGCAAATTGATACTTGCACTTATTTTCATTGGGTTTAACAATTATATTTTGAAAGTTATAATTGTCAACAAAAAATTGAACCAGGTCAACTGATCCCCGTGATATTTACATATCACTTTATAGTTATTGTACAACTGATCGAAAAAGCCCTCTGACATAAGTCAAAGGGCTTTTTTATTGTTTAATCCTGATTAAAAGGTTGTTTTCAGTTGATTATTTCCTGAAAAGCATCGTTCCATTCCTCCGGGCATTCTGAAGAAATAAATTTTACGGCAGCAGTCGCATCAACATGCTGTATGTCAACATCAGCGCCGCCTTCCCATTGGTCAGAGGAAGGGTTGTGCTTCCAGTCAAGCATTAAGACATGTGCTTCAGTACTTCCGACAAAGATCTGAATGTACCCGTTAACAGAGCTGACTTCATTCACGGTAACATTAGTAGCTTCTTTGATTAACCCACCCATTTTCTCGCCTGTTGCTGCGATGGCAATAATGGCACCCCCACTGATGGACCCATTATCGGACTCTTCAACACACATGGTGACTGCTCCCATGCTGAATCCGAAATCAATGTCACCTTCATAGTAGCCGTCAAAGGTAGACACATCATATTTTGGACATTCGGGTTTTGATACATTGTAAAGGCTGAAAACCTGTTCGTAGAACTCCAGGGCTTTTCCAAAAGCAAACATCGCGAGAGCAGGGTGATTGTTTTCGCTCAGATTCTGGCCCAATGTGTAGAAGAAGTCACCATTCTTTTGCAGGTCCTGCAGGTCGGTTTTGTAGTCGCTGCAAATATCATTAATCATGCCATTGGAAATTGACCAGGCAATGCCGGATTCCCAGGCTGCGGAAGGGCAAAGCGGTGCATTTGCCGCAGCTACGGGTCCGATTGGTCTGAGTATTGCCAGAAGAGCCTCTGATGTGGATGCTTCAGTAATCATTCCACTCATTGTCTCAGCAGCAAGTGAGCTGTCAAGCGCTGTGGCAGCCCAGTTTAGAAAAAAGTTTTCAAACGGATTGCTGCCGGTGTCCAGCTTTTCGGAGATAGTCTCATCGAGAATAATTGCCGCATTCTCAAATGAAAGTTGTCCGCGCTTTCCGGCATAATCAAGTGTAATGCCGGTGAGAGCAACATCTCCACTCATATTGCCACTGAGGGTATTCTGATCAGAGTTGTAGCTAAGACTAAGGGTTGATGATTGACCACCTGAAAAGCTTATATTTCCGCTTAATGTACCGTTGTCTGACAAAGTGGCAGTTATAGTGCCGCTTTGTTTGCTTCTGCCTAATATTGTCATGCTCCCCGCAACCGTATCCCGTGCCTGATCAAGCTCTACCGTGAGGCCTGTGGTGACGCTGGAGATGGTTCCTGAACCCAGCCAGCGTCCATCGGTATTTATAGATGGTGTTTCAGCTGTGCTTATATCGTAAATATAAAGGCCTGCAATTTGAGAGCTGGCATAGGCGAGTTCCTGTCCTGCGCTGTAGGTAATTTTAACAGGATCGCCGTACAAAGCTCTGTTGTTCGTCATTTCAGCAGGCAGAGCAGGGTTGGTCAGGTCAAATAAACGCACGCCGCTGCCGGACTCGGCAATGAGAAGATAGCTGTTAAAAACAGTGACAGCTTTGATATTTCCCTTTTCAAATCGAATTGTTTCTGATGTGACCTGACCTGAGGAAGCGGGGCTGTAGGGAAGGGACATGTCCGTTATGGCAAGGCCTTTTTGTCCTCCCGAAAGAAAAACTGTAGAGTCCCAGAGGGCGATATCCTGAACTGTGCCGTTGTCAAAGTTGTCTATGATTTTTTTAGGCTGAGTTTTGTCTGTAATATCAAGGGCTACAAATCCGTTGGTTCCGTCAGCTGCATATAGTATGTTGCCGAGTACCTCAGGTTTGTAACAGGATCCGCCTGTGTCAAAAGTTGAGAGTATTTCGGGGTTTTCAGGATCGCTTATGTCTACAATTGCCAGCCCTTCAGTCTGAAGAGAAATATAAGCAATATTGTCTTTAACGGTAAGGTCGAATGGGCGACCCGTAAGCGTTAAGGTTCCTATGATTGAAGGACTGGAGGTATCGGAAATATCAACTATTTCAAGGTATCCGCCGGAAGATTCAACTTTATCAAGCTCAGCAATATATGCAGTGCTGTTTTCAACAAAGATTCCGTTTGCGTTGCCTTCCAGTTCAACCGTTGTTTCTACGATCGGATTTTGAGGGTCAGATATGTCAAGTATTTTAAGGCCGTTTGTAAGAGCCGCGACATATGCGTAACTTCCCTTACCCTGGCAGTCCATAACCTGACCGAGTGACGGCAGTGTTCCCTCTTGTGTAATACTGGTGCCGGAAACATCAAAAATTCTGACACCAAAATTATGGTTGGCGAGTACAATGGTATTTCCGCTCATTGTTATGCCGAGACTATGGTAATGATTAAGGTCGTAGGAGTCAACCTGTAATGGAGCAGATGTGTCAGAAACGTCCACCTTGTAAAAATCGGTGAACTCGGTACACAGATAAACGTAATCACCAATTTTTACCAGTCCAAGAACACCCTGGTAACTATTGTTGAGGCTGGCAATGAACTGGGGGTCTGAAAGTTCACTGATGTCAAGAATTACCAGACCGGCACCGCTCGCAATATAAAGTGTATCACCGTCACGGACGCTTTGATAAAACTGGGAAAGCTGGTTGACGCTATCATTAAAAGTTGAATAAAGGACAGGGCTTGCAGGGGTTGAAATATCAAAAATATAAAGCCCATCAAGCTCAGTGCACATATAAATATAATTACCATCAATGTATACATCGTAGGCGTTGTGATCGAATCTTGTAAAACCCGTAAAAGTAGAAACGATAGCAGGAGCGGATGGATCGGAAATATCAAGAGTTACCAGGCCGCCAGTCTGATCCGCAACATAAGCATAACTGCCTTTTACCTCCACATCAAAGGTTTGGCATTTTATTTGATTAACTGCGTTGTCAAACGTTGTTACTGATATAATCTGGGGACTGGCCGGGGTGCTAATGTCGACAATAGCCAAGCCACCCTTCCAGCAGGCAATATAAAGGGTATTGCCGCTCGCAGCGATTCGCCGGCCAACACCAGGCAGGTTCAGGGTAGAAATAATTGTTGGATTTGTCGTGTCTGAAATATTTGATATTGTGAGAACGCTTCCGGTAACAGAGTACAGCGCAGTACCGGAGATGGTGCAGCCGCGGGCGGCACCGCCAATATTTGTCTTAAAGGTTATAGTTTCTTCGCCGGCAGCAATTGCAGTCTGAATCGTAAAAACAAGCAAAAGTGGCAGAATGATTAGGGAAATTAACGGACTAACTCTCTTCTTCATGATTTCCTCCTTTTATACGGGTGTGAAAGTTTATCAGGAAAATAAAAAGAGCCCCATATGTATGGGGCTCTTTTAGATGTTTACTAGTAGGAGCGTTTCTGCATCCATTGGAGTGAGTAGGTCCTTGGCTTGAGCTCAGGGCCGTATACTTTATCCGAGTTGGCTATGGTTGAATGAATACGCTGAACATCAATTGTCAGACCGTCGATCATATCTTTGGCTCCGGTTATCGGGTCAACGGCGCAATGCTGGTCAATGACTTTCCAGAGTTTTCCATGGCGATCGTAATCTTCAAGAAAGGTTATCATCCAGGTTTCAGGGTCGATATACCAGGTCATCTTTGAATACATGAAATTTTCATCCTGGTTTTTAACTTCAACCACATTTACCTTGATTCTTTCTCTTACGGCTCCGTCAAGCAGACAGTCGCCCGGGGTATGTATTAATTTTGTACGGTCACTATGGCGAACCATCAACAGCTCTTTCTGACCGAGAAATTTATATCTGTTGATCTGCATGGGGCCGTCCCAGCCGAAGTTGTCAAATCCGCAGTAGTCCGCGCCGCCGTTGGCATCCTGACGTTCAGTTGTCGATCTTCTTCTGATCCTGCGGATGGTGGGGAACCACATCCATGAATCATAGGGTCTCATGCGGTCCTTGTAGGTGATTTCCATAATCCTCAGGTTTCTGGACTCCGGCGGTTTTAAATATACAGCAGTGAACGCCCGCCAGATCTGTTTCGGATTTTTTGCAGCTTCCGGAACAGGTTCAACATCGGTTCTTCCGGAGAAGAAGGCAATATTGTTCTGGAGTTTTGAAGCCATGTCATATTTGAGCCGTCCGTCAATGATGTAACCGTTATCAATACTGGTATAACCGTCACCATAGGTTCTATTGCGAAAGTTATGGGCCATTTCGGTTCCATTCTTAGTGAAGGGAAAGGGAACGCCTGCGGTGTAGTTTAACAGTTCCCTGTTTTCACCGATCTTTGCCTGACCATAATATTTCTTGGTCATGGCCACCCGCCCGGGTGTGGGTTTGACTTGCTGGTAAGGACCGATTTCAAAATTGCTTTCTCCCCACCGGTCAACATCTTTCATGAGATCATAAAGCGATTGCGGGAGAAATTCTTTAACCTGTTCTGCATCTGCACTGGATATTTTTTTGCCGACCCAGGTCTTTTCCCAGGCCCTTACTTTTTCCAGTTCACCTTTGCTGTAGGCAGCAACTGGATATTCGATCTCTTCTGCCACAAGATTTGTGGCAGAGATCATCACTGCCAGAGCAGTTAAGAATATGATTGATCTATTTAGCATTTTTAAGCCTCCTTTTCTGGTATTGTTAGAATTCATAGGTAACCTCAAAGGTCCAGAAATCCTTTTCGTCAAGTCCTTCATTATAAGCGTGATAATCCATGTATCTCAGCATTATTGTCCAGCCGAACTGCGGTTTAAATGCAATTGCAGGCGCAATATAACCGCCGCCTTCAGTTATATGATAGGCGGTATATACTGCAGGAATAATCCGTCCGTGCCAGAACTCCATAAACAGGGACTGGGTCACAGATTGCCAGGAGTGTCCTTTTTCTCTGTAGGTGACGTATGGATAGATATAGTCATTTCTGTGCTTCTGCGGTGACCATTCCATGAAAAACTG
Source organism: uncultured Thermodesulfobacteriota bacterium (assembly GCA_964387595.1). Classification (GTDB taxonomy): domain Bacteria; phylum Desulfobacterota; class WTBG01; order CAIYCZ01; family CAIRTM01; genus JAHEEI01. The sequence goes on from CAYLYF010000043.1 coordinate 20,102, forward strand.
GGTGGATGACTGGAGATGTTCCTGTCTTGCCCAAGTCGTTAGCCAGGGGATATAAATTTTAGAGTCCCATCCAATGCATATGGCAAAGCGGTCTTTTTCCTGGTGGCTGGCTGATGAATAGTCAGACGCCAGTCGTACGTTATCCCTGTCTTTTTCCCAGACTCCTTCAAACCTTAAGACGTTTCCGGACATGGCCAGATCTGTAAATGGGATAAGCGTGATCTTTGTGTCAACGGTTTTGTTAAAGGTCATCCCGAAGGTGCTCTGCCAGGGATATTCAACATTGTGTCTTAAACTGCCCTTCCCGGTCATGGCAGGGTTAGTGAGCTGACCCAGAATCTTAGTTAAGATACCGTCGTACTCCTTTTCAAGCGGGTCGCCGGAACGAAGTCTGTGATGAAAATAGCTGACGGTCCAGTCAAAGCCCCAGGAAAAACCTCTTACTCTGAAACCAACTTCGGGAGTTTTCCAGTTTGAAGGCACATCCCGGTACCAGCTTTCATATACTTCACCTACTTTAGGCACACCTAAAAACTGGGCACCGCCTCTTAAGGTCAGGTGATGTCCGATCGGCGGCAGCAGGTTGGTCTGAAAGTCGGGAATGACGATCATTTCAAGGGTCATATCTGCCGGCATGTTCTCGGGTGTGAAAAATACCCGTAACATCCACAGGCCTCTTTTAAGTTCGGCGAAGTCAGGATAGGCATTATTTAAATCACCGTTTATATCCACCGGATTAATATTATCCACCATGCGCTCAAAAGAGGATTCACCCCAGGAGATGATCTGTTTACCCAGTCTGACCTGAAAAAGATCGCCAGAAACATCGACATAAAGTTCTCTGCAGATGTCTCTGAAGGTTTCATAGTTTCTTGCTCTGTCAATACCTCTATTGCCGATGTTGTAATGTTTAAGATTGTCTCTGTATCCGGAATCAATATCAACGGCAGCGTCATAAAAGTTTTTCCAGATGGAGTATACGTTTACTGTATATTCCGGACCTTCATAGACATGCCACAGTGCTTCAAGCTTAAGGCTGGTTCTGGCATTAAAAAAATCATAATGATTTGCAGGTTCAGGTTCCTGGCCTTTTGCTCTCATAAGGATCTGGTTTGTCCATTTACCATGCACTACCAGCTTGCCGTCGAACAGATCGACAGCTGCGGCATTGCCGGTAAAAGAGAACAGGAATAGTACTGCGCAGACTAGGAAAGTTAATATTTTCTTTTTGTCCATCATTTTACCCCCCGAATTCGGTTGTCTTATTTATTTGTTTGTATATTTTGATCTCTAAAACCTGAGATTTGAAAAAAGTAATACCTTGAATACCTTCATGTTATATCCATTATCATAAGGATAAGGCTTGTTACAATTTTTTTGTCCTCATCAGTTCACGGTTTGGTTTCCAGGCCAATTTCACTTTAGCTGCTTTTAAATTAAGGATTTTGAACCGCTTTACGATAACAGTTATAATTTTCAAGTATTTATTTTATATATTTCTGTATCATAGGTATAAGCTTTAGCACCTTTCTTTGGGTTTTTCAAGGTTGATCTGTTCAGTTACAGGCGTTTATTTTTTTAAATGCTGCTTGTTAATATTTAATCTTTTGAATATGATTGGTTCTATCACAAAAGTCAAAGATTGTTCCTAATCACTTATTTAAACCTCCTCAAATAATTGAGGGGGGTGGAGATGAGGGCGACACTTTAAAATAATTTTAAAGGAGGGGAGTCGCCCCCACCTCGAAAGAACTTAACTTATATTAATTTTATTAATTAAGTTTCCTGTTTTTATTTGTCTATTAAAAGTCCTGAAAATCGTCATCTGATGTTTCCTCGATGCCGGTAATTGCAGGTCTTTGATGCCGTGATGCAGGTGCCTGTGCTGTCTGCTACGTTCAGTATCTCATAAAATTTATAATATTTTTTAAGCGCTGCCAGGTCCTGATTTGCGGTTTTTATATATAGACCGTCTACGGCAACATTAATCATATCAAGTTTGCCCCAATAAGACACCTCGAGTTTTCTGGCTTTCGTCCAGGAATAAATCTGTTTCAGGGTCAGATCAACGATCTGTTCTTTTTGTTTGTATATTACACCTTCCAGAGTGTTTTTTGAATTAACATATGAGATGACGGTTGAAATCGCCATCCCAAATATTACTAAAAAAATATGGTTGTTGCCAGAAACTTGTTTCTGAGAGTCATAAATGTAGTCATGTTTTAGCCTTTCTCATTAAAGGGTATTGTTTTTTCAAATACTAACATACGGAAAATACCCTTTTCAATGAGCTTTGCTGAAAAAACATAATATTTTTTATAAAATAAGTTTATTAAGCTTTTTTTGTTAAAAACTTTGGTTTAAAAATAAGGATCAGAACCGGAACCAGGAATACAGCTCCCAGACAGTTTAGAAAAAGTATAACTGCAAGCATCATTCCCATCTGCGCCTGAAATTTTAATCCTGAAAGTACCCAGACCAGTAATCCGAGAACCAGGGTTCCGGCAACATAAATAACTGATTTGGTATAGGTTTTAATGGTTATGATCAGTATCTCTTCAATGGTAAGGGCCGGATTATTCTTCTTTTCCTCTGCGGCACGGGCAAGCATGTATATTCCGTAGTCAACGCCCATTCCAATACCTGCTGCAGAAACCGGCAGGGTTGAAACGGACAGGCCGATGTCATTCATCGCCATATAGGCAAAAGCCATAAAATTTGAAACAATAAGCGGTATGACCAGTATCAGACCCGCCTTTACTGAGCTAAAGTTGATCGTGCAGAAAACGAAGACCATCAGCAGGGCCAGTATGAGCGTCTGCAGCTGTTTTTGCTTAACCATCTCATTTATGGATGCTTCGACCCCGATTACACCGCCGCAGAGTTTATATGTAAATTCTTCAGGCAGGTCCGCCATTTCATTGATATATTTTTTTGCAGTCGCAATCGCTTTTTCAATGGTCGGTCCGGTTTTGTCTGTGTAAAAAAGAACCACGTTTGTCTTTTTGAGTTTCGGATCGAGAAACTTGTTCATGTCACCCGGGTCACCGGACATGGAAAGACCGATGAGATATGCATTCGCTGTGGGCAGATCTTCTGCAAGGCCCATCCATTTCGGATCGTCTTCATGAAATTTCTGGGGCATGGTCATCAGCGGTGCAATAATATTCTGGGCACCGACCGCACCGGAGTTTTTTACCATGTATTCTGAGAAGTTCTTAATATCGGTTATGGCCTGGAGGTTGGTCAGCGCACGGTTCTTTTCTCCCTCAAGCACAATGTAAAGCGGGTTAATCAGGGGCAGGTTCTTGTTGATACGAACACTGTCCTGGTTGTATCTTGAAGACGGATATAGCAGGTTTGATCCTACCTGTGCATCACCAACGATAAGTTTTTCTGACTCGATGTATGAGAAAACCAGGGTGATGGCCACAATGATCAATACATAATATCGTCCGCGGCCGATAATAAATGGTCCCAGCCAGTCTGCAAAACGGTTGGCAAAACCGGTTCTTTCAATATCTTTTTTCTGCTCATTTTCAATGTGTTTAAGAAAAGATTTTGTTACCGGTATATAGCTTAATACAATGGGTGTCAGTATCAGGCCGATGATGACGGTTACAAAACACCAGAAACAGCCGGCAATTGCCATTTTTTGGAGAACCGGGATGGGTGCGATAGCAACAATGGCGATACCGAACGCGTCAGTTGCGATGGAGGTCAGGCCGGGGAGAAACATCTCTTCGATAATGACCCGGATGCCGGCCAGTTTATCTTTGGTTTTAATATATTCTTCAAAGTACCGGTTGTAAAGCTGATGTGAATGCCGGAAGGCCATTAAAGAGATCAGAAACGGCATAACAAAGATCAGAGGATCAATATTATAACCCATCAGTGACATGAAACCGAGTCCCCAGACCCCTGATATGACTGCTGTAAAAGGAACAAAGAGAGCGGCAAGCAGTGATCTGAATGCCAGCCATAGCAGGATCGGCATGATGATTCCAGTGCCGATCATTATCCAGTTCATCTCATCGATCATGCTGGCCACAACACCGAGATGCATGGGATGACCCACGATCGAGACCTGGGTGTTATCGTCTTCTGTTTCTTTTCTCAGGCGTTCAAGCTCACTGTAGACAATATTGTAATCAAGCTCCTCTTCGAAAAAGTCGGCAAAGATAAGGCATTTTTTAGAGTCAAGGGATACATATGTTCCGTAATAAGCCTCATTTGAGTAAATCGCCTCTTTTAAGGTCTCCATTTCTTTTTCGGTTTTAGGGACTTCGGGAAACATCAGTGGGACGCCTTCGATACCCCATGAGGTGATTTTTGGATTTTTCAGTTTTTTAGAAGCGATCGATATGATCTTGTATTTGTCAATGCCCGGTATTGTTTCCATCTGGTTGGTAATATAACGAACTTTTTCCAGGGTCTTTTTATTGAAAATATTACCGTCTTTTACGGATACCATGGTTACCAGGAAGTTTGCCCCGCCGAAAACTTTTCTGAATTCGTTTTGTACTTTTACGTATTCATGGTTCTGGGGGAGCAGTTCGTTAAAGTTGGTGGCAACCCGGAGCTGCATGAGGTGGTAACCAAAAAATATGGTTATGCCAATGATGACGATCAGTACCAACAGCCTGTTTTTTATGATGAAGTCCGCAAATCTCTGCATTATTTTTCGTGCCATGTCTTTTTTCTTTCTAACTTACAATTCTGTTTTATTGTCTGGTTATTGAAAGCGGTATGCCGGAAAGCATTTCCCAGTTTTCACCAAAGTCATTACTTTTAATTATTGTTCCGCGTGAACCCACGGCTATACCTGTTCCGCACTTGCAAAAATTCATTGAGCGCATCCAGAACTTTGTGTTTGTTTTTTCTGATTTTTTTTGCCAGGTTTTTCCGCCGTCATCGGTTGTTATGTAGGTGCCCTTCTGGCCGATGGCCCAGCCTTTTTGACCTTCAAACTGAACCGTGAAGAGTGTGACCTTGTTTTCTTCTGCAGGAGTGTCGACTTTTTTCCACAGTTTGCCGCCGTCCTCTGTTTTTAAAAGGATGCCGTCCATTCCGGATATCCAGCCGATGTTTTTGTCTGTAAAATAGACGTCGTAAAGGGAGGGCGCATAGGATTCCCATTCTGTTTCATCAAAAACAGGGATGATATCCTTGCATTCCTGTTTCACCCAGGTTATGCCGCTGTTTTCAGTATGATAGATCAGTCCGTATTCGCCTGCGATCCAGCCGTTTTGTTCATCTGTAAAATAAATGCTGTTGTATATTCTGTCTTCGCCCAAACTCTGATCTGTCCAGGTCTTGCCGCCGTCACGGGTGTGGATGATTGTACCAAAATCGCCAACGGCCCAGCCCATTTTATCATTTAAAAAGGTCATGGCAAACAGATGGCTTTTTGTATTTGTTTCCTGGGCGGTCCAGGTCTTGCCGCTGTCCTGAGTATGCAGCATGGTTCCTTTTCTGCCGGATATCCAACCTGTTGTGGTGTTTATAAAAGAGACATCACACAGGTTAAGCGTTGTTCCGCTTTTTTGAAACTGCCATGTCTTTCCGCCGTCAGCAGTATGTAAAATAGTTGAATTAAATCCGATGATATAAATATTGTCCTTGTCAACGCAGTCAACGTCAAAAAGATTTGTTGCTGTTATAAAGCTAAAGGGTGGTTTAGGGGGAGGGGGAGGGGCTTTGCTTTTTTCTTTGCATCCAAATATTAATATGAGCATCGAAATCAGGACGGCGCATAAAATATAGTTATTTCTTATTCTTGCTTTCATCTGTGTTTCCCGCATTCTGTAAATAAAGGGTTAATGTTTTTTAGTTTCGTTTAGTTAAATGCACAGCCCGTACCATCATCATAAAATTGTGCTATTTAATTTTTATAGTATTAATTAATTGTTATTTCAATAGTTTATAAAATATTTCATTTCAGGCTTGCTGATAAAAATTATACATTATTGCAATACTCATTGTGCGTATCTGCACATTTTAGAAAATATCCTATATTTATATATGAAAATTTACGCTTCGACACAGTTCCGAGCAGCTTATCTTTGAGCAATGAAGGAACAGCTTAAAGTGTCAATCCGTCCGGGTACAAGATGTTAAGAAGAAGCCTTACCGTCTTTTAGAATGGACAGGACTTATTTTTTTCTGAATTTAACCGGTCTTATGCTTTCATGCCATCAGCTTTTTTTATAGATTTAATTTTTCTTGACAGAAGAAGTCTTTTTGTTTCTTATTTAATTATTAATTATTAATTATTTTGATAAAATAGCTTAGAAAAATTATATCATCATTTAAATAAAGATTAATATTTAATTGAAAAACATTATAAATTAAATTTAATATATTCAAATATACCTTGGTTTTATATTTAATATTCGGCTAATTTAAGCCGGAAGTTTTGACATTCTATAAAATATGAAAAAACAGGATATAATCTTTCAACTGGATAAGGAGTATCTGCAATTGCTTAAATTTATACCTGCAGGAACATTAAAGAAGGCATTTGAGGTTTTCGGTCATTTTTACTCGATCGATTTAAAGACAGGAGACCGCATCGATTGCCGAAGTGTTCTTGAAATCGTTACCAGGGAACGTAAGCCGGTCGATATTGATACATTGTCACGAAAGACCGCTGATGCGGTTTTTATTATGATGAATCCCGGGTCATCATGTCCATTGGAAGCTGTGGATAATGATATTTCCTCTGAACAGATCGGACGGCTTAAAATGTCACTCGTACCGACAAAACCAGATACCACACAGTATCAGGTAATGAGATTAATGCATTACTGTGATTGGTCGCATGTCAGAGTTTTGAATATTTCTGATATGAGAGATCCTAAAAGCGGTAAATTTATTGAACGATATAAGGAGATTGAGGGCAGAACAGGGTTTACAGCACATTCGCTGTTTTCTGATGAACGAACCCATGAGTTAAACGAAAAATTGAACAGGAAAATCAATGCACCGGTTGTTTGTGCCTGGGGCGTCAGCTCTGATCTGGATCCGCTCATTGAAAGATGTTTAAGTAAAGTTTCTCAAATTCAAGAACGTACGGGACTTCTGAAGAAGAATACTGATAATAAGTACTTTCATCCGCTTCCCACTTTGCAAAAATATAAAGAAAAATGGATCAATAATATATTTAAGCAAATGAATTCCTAACAGGGGCGTGCACAGTAAGTTAAAAGGAGGAATAGATATGTACTGGAACTGGAAAATCGGCGGTTTTATTTTAGGGATGGTGTTTTTGCTTGCCGTTGTCCTGGTAAAACCTATCGGGGTCTCTACTCAGTTCGTTGTTTTTGACGGTATGATCGCCAATATTTTTAATCCGGAGCTGATCAAAAAAAGCGAGGAGAGTCAGTCCGGCTATAAAAGTAAAAATGCCTATCTGAATAAATCAGGCGGTAAATATGCCAAGTCTGCTGCAAATCCGGTTAATTATAGTTTTGTCTTTGTATTAAGTATGGTTCTGGGAGGTTTTATCGGCCGTCTTTACAGCCGGCCGGATAAGGGTAAAATAATTAATCAGCTTCCGGACTGTCATAAAAAACGGTTTGGCGACAATGCCGCTCTGCGTTATAGCCTTGCCTTTGCAGGAGGTGTTATTGTCCTTTGGGGTGCCCGTCTGGCAGGGGGCTGTACCAGTGGACATATGATGAGCGGCATGATGCAGACAGCGGTGAGCGGTTATTTGTTCGCTTTTGGCGCCTTTGCGGCTGCAATACCCGTTGCGATTATTATTTACAAAAAACAGGAGTAATATCATGGAAATTATATTAGCGGTGATATTAGGCACAGTTTTTGGATTTGTTCTACAGCGTGTCGGTGCTGCGGATCCCGATAAAATAATAGGTATGCTTCGGCTGACAGATATGCATTTAGTTAAAACAATCTTAACCGGGATCGGTGTTTCATCCGCGGTTTTGTTTATCGGCATGATGGCCGGTATCGTCGACAGCGGGCATCTCAGTGTTAAGTCCATGCACGCAGGTGTTATCGCCGGCGGTTTACTTCTGGGTTTAGGCTGGGCCATATCCGGTTTTTGTCCGGGCACAGGACTTGTTGCTGCAGGTTCCGGCCGAATGGATGCTTTGTTTTATATATTAGGCGGTCTGGTAGGGGCAGGTTTATTTACCTTAATGTATGGTTCTCTGGCTGAAACAGCGGTTTTTACGAGTCTATTCGGCGGAAAAGTTACCCTGGCTCAAACGGGAAAGTATGATGCTCTGGTCAGCGGTATAAATGGAACCTTATTAGCTATTATAGCCGGTGCCGGTTTTATTTTAGTGTCGTTTAAACTGCCAAAGTCCTTAAGGTGATCCGGGTAAAAACTGTGTTGCTGTCTTGTTTTTATTTTAGACCGGGTGAAAGCTGCTGACTTCAGTTGGCTCATTAAAATCCAATTCATTGACACTGTTCCGCTGATTTGTTACTATTATATTTTGTTGAGCCGGGGTACTGCGGGGCTTTCCACTTATATTTAAAAGGGATACTGAGGGGCCTCCCATTACACACTGTTTTTGAAAGGAGCACCAAAATGAAAAATGTTAAAAACAAAATGAGTCAAATCCTTATGCTTGCAATTGTTATTTGTCTGTGTGCAGCAGGAGCTGTATCTGCTGAGGAAAAGAAGCAGCCGGCTGCAAAGGAAAAGGCTGGAAAGATCGAGGCAAAATCGTCGCTTGAAACGGATCATCCGGAGATCGAAGTGGGCTTGTCCTGTAATGACTGTCATGAAATCAAACTTGATGGCAATACAAGTGCGACCCAGGTCTGGCTGACCGGGGCTTATTTAAAGTGGGATGCGGGTGAAGGGGTGATGACCAATGATCAGGTATGGAACGAGATTCTTGACATATTCAAGGGCAAAGAGATGAAGCGGACCTTTGTCATGGCTACGGCCTGTAACAATAAGCCCTATACCTATACTGCTGATTTCGCACTGGATCCAAAGAAGAAGGTGCTTTACGCTTTTCATGAAAAAGGCACCGAAAAACTTTTTCATATCCGGAACAATCCCAGTGTAAGCATGAACTGGCACCGTGAATTTGATGATGATTTTGCGAATGTGATTTGTTTTCAGGTTTTGGGAACTGCTGAACTTTTCGAAGGAACCAGTAAGGAATTTGAAGAAGGTTTAAATGCCTATCCTTATGAATATGCTGCAAAGGCCAGAAAAGTAACGATTGAGCAGTGGCGGGAAATTGTAAAAAAAGATATGATCATGTCCCGAACAACGATCCAACGTATTCGCCTGACTTCCGGTGCGCTTGCACGTTCAGCTTTCAGGACCTCACAGGAGTGGCGGCGCAAGTAAACTTGTGCACTGACTTAAAATTAAAAGAGCCGGTCCGGCGGTGAAATTATGCGCTGGTCCGGCTTTTTTTATTCCGGGGAAGTCCTTGACATAGAACAATGGACGTGGCGCAAGAAAAAGGTTTCTCAGGTTTTTCTCTGCACGATGCTCTATGCACCATGCTTTTAGATTGACAGTAATATATGTTTTTGTTTAAGAATAGGGTATGGGACTTTACGGAAAGATAGAAAGCATATATCTTTCAAGCATACTTTAGCTTGCTCCTTAATTTAATACCCGTTATTAAATACCTGAATGTTTCACGCAACCGCTCATCATGAGCAGTTAAAATTGATTTTTGCTCACTGCCGCATTA
>CAYLYF010000044.1:0-28857 GCA_964387595.1 uncultured Thermodesulfobacteriota bacterium
CTATGGGGATTGGGACTGCGAAGATGATTGTTATGATGATGAAGATGTTTGTCAAGATAAAGAATATGACTGCGAAGATGACTGCTACTATGATAACTTAGATTGTGAAATTGATTGTCTTGAGGATTTTGTTGACGAGCTCTAAAACTGAGCTACTGAACGGGCCAATCTTTAAAAGGCAGGGTTTCGGCCCTAGCTTGTTCATATAATCACGAGTACTGGACAGCTGGAATGAAGACTATTATTCGTATAGGCTACTATCACTTCTGCGTATGGCCAGTGCGTACAGCATATTGATTATCTAATTATCAACACAGCAAACTAATACTAAAAGGGATGTATAATGAAAAAGAAAATCTTTGTAATCTTTTTAACTGTTTGTTTCTTGTCTGCACCATTGTCGGCAAAAGCAATGATGTTCGATGCAATACCGAAAATTAATGATGATTACAGTGTACAAATATCTAAATTGGTTGAAATCCTTAAAATAGTTACTGCACATCAACGAGGGGCGATTTTGCTGACAAAAGAGGAAACATATAACCTGCTTAATAGGACTTATGCTTTTGCACAAAAAGACGTTGATGTAGAGGTAATGAATTATTCTTCTTGTCTGGATAGTGAAAGTTTTATGCAGGGTGGCAGTGACATATTATGGATGATTTACATCTTCACCTTTTTTTTCATTTATGTTCCTCTTCTGGTTATCCTAGTAAATATAGTCGAACCAGATTTAGGGATACCCTATTATACAATTTTTGCGGGAATAGTTCCATGGACGTTAATATTCGTTCCCTTCTTAGCGCACGGTGCAAGTGGCGGATGTTACGACTGAGGAACAAACAACTAAAACATGTGGCTAGTTCGCTCAGACAATTGATTATTTACTTTTTACCCAGTACTAACAACAAAATTTCCCATTTTAAACATCCCAAAATTAGCTTTAAAATTAAATGAAATAATATATTTAATTTCGGCTCTAATAATATACATATTTATTCTGTTTTTGTTCTGGATAGGTCATAAAAAAACGATTTTACTGCTGAAATGTTATCTTTTTTTATTTTTATAACGGAAGGAAAAAAGGCTCTCATCAATAACTTTTATAGGTATTACAAACATCGGAAATCCGAAGTTGTTTGAGAGTGATAATTTTTCAAATGTTCGATTATTTGGGATAGCCTGACAGATTACGGAACTGCTTAGTCTCTAAAATCCAATTCTAGTTCAAATAAACCTTTAGTCTAGGTTCACGCCACCTTTATGCCGGACACCGCTCAGACAGTAAACAGGTTTCCTCTGAACTTATCCTGGAGCAAAGTAAGGACTCCAGTTTTGATGCCATCCAATACCTTTCGACACCTCATCAGTGGTTCACTTGCGTTCGTCTCCCTGAACCTCACCTGACACGATCATTGCCATGCCTTTTCCTTCAAAGCTCACCACCATGGCTCTTTACCACAGCAGCTAGAGGTGGTTTGAAACCTGCTCCTGCAAGCCAGTTCCGAGGGGCCTACACTCATCTCTTGTGTAGCCTAGAGGCACACTTACGAATGATTATTTAACCAAAGCTGAGCTTAAAAGAAAAGACAGAGCCGAAACCCTGCCTTCTTAATTTAAACTTTTATTATTGAATTTTATGGCCCATTTCCTTCGATTGTTGTTGTGCCGCTAAAGCCATTTGCCTTTAGTTGATCGTCAAGAGCCCGAGCAAGGACTGTAAGTAAAACATCATTTTCTTCGATTGATAAAGCAGAGCCGCTAAGAATCACATTGTACAAAGCGTCCAGATTTGTTAATACATCATTGTCGTAAATGCTGAGATTTCCACCTACGCTTGTTATATTGTCCAACCCAGAAAGACTCGTCAAGGATGTATTCTTAATCGACAGATCTCCGCCTATGCTTGTCATATTGCCAAACCCAGAAAAACTCGCCAAGGCTTCATTGTCGTAAATGCTGAGATTCCCACCTACGCTTGTCATATTGCTCAACCCTGAAAGACTCGTCAATTTGATATTGTGAGCAATAGACAAATATCCGTCCACACTCGTCAGATTATCCAATCCAGGAAGACTCACCAAAGAGTCATTCATGGAGATAGATAGGCCTCCGACTAAGTTCGTCAGATTATCTAACCCAGAAAAACTTGTTAAGGTGTTATTGCTGTGAATTTGAAAAGTCCCACCCACACTTGTAAGCTTGTTCAGTCCTGAAAGATTTGTCAAGGCGTTAGCATAGGAAATAGTCAAATCCTCACCTACCTTTGTTAGACTGACAAACCCGGAAAGACTCGTTAAGGCTCCACAGTTGAAAATTCGAAGATTCCCATCCACGTTCGTCAGGCTGTCTAATCCAGAAAAACTTGCCAATGCGTCATTATCATTAATTCGAAGAGATTCGCCCACGCTTGTAAGATTGTTCAGTCCTGAAAGATTCGTCAAGGCATCATTATGTACAATATCCACCCCCCCATCCACGTTCGTCAGCTTGTTCAATCCGGAAAGACTTATCAATCTGTTATTATACTCAATATCCAGATCTCCATATACGCTCGCCAAGCTGGCTAGTCCGAAAATATTTATCAAGTTAGCATTAAAATGTATTTTGAGATATTCACCCACGTTAGTCAGATTGTCCAGTCCTGAAAGACTTGTTAAGCTGTCATTATATTCAATATCAAGAGTTCCGGTTACGCTTGTAAGATTATTGAGTCCTGAAAGATTCATCAAGGCATCATTATGTTCCACAACCAAATCCCCCTTCACGTTCGTCAGGCTGTCTAATCCAGAAAGACTTGCCAATGCGTCATTATCATTAATTCGAAGAGATTCGCCCACGCTTGTAAGATTGTTCAGTCCTGAAAGATTCGTCAAGGCATCATTATTATAAATTCGAGACCATTCGCCCACACTTGTAAGACTAACCAATCCGGAAAGGCTCGTTAAAGCAGCATTATCATGAATATGCAGAGTTCCACCAATGCTAGTCAAATCATCCAGTCCTGAAAGATTCGTCAAGGCGTTATTCCAAGAAATCGACAGAGATTCACCTACGCTTGTTATATTGTCCAACCCAGAAAGACTCGTCAAGTTGATATTGTGAGCAATAGACAAGTTTCCGTCCACACTCGTCAGGTTGTTCAACCCGGAAAGATTCGTCAAGCGATTATTCATATAAATTGACAAGGTTCCATCCACGTTCGTCACTTTGCTCAGTTCGGGAAGACTTGTCAAGGCAAAATTACTAAAGATACGCAGACTTCCACCAATGCTAGTTAGGTTGTCCAATCCAGAAATACTTGTCAGGTCATCATTGTCATCAATGACTAGATCTCCATCAACACTCCTCAGATTAGCCAATCCAGAAATACTTGTCAGGTCATCATTGTTATCAATGACTAGATCTTTACCAACACTCGTCAGATTAGCCAATCCAGAAATACTCATCAAGGAGTCATTCATGACGATAGACAGATTTCCTCCCACGCTGGTCAGATTGTTCAGTCTAGGAAGACTTGTCAAGGCTGTATTGTCATAAATATAGAGGTCCTCCCCCACACTCGTCACATTATTTAGTTCTCCAATACTTATTAAGGCTTCAGAACTAATATCCAGATTTCCACCCACACTCTCCAGATTGTCCAACCCTGAAAGACTTGTCAAAGTATAGCTACCATGAATTACCAAATCTTTACTCACGCTCGTCAGACTGTCTAGTCCTGAAAGACTCGTCAAGGCAGCACTATTATAAATTTTTAAGTCCCCGCAAATTGTTGTTAAACTTTCAAGACCTAAAAAGTCAGTTAATGCAGTCGATAAAATGGAAATATTTCCTAAAATTATTGTTATTCCCGACAATGAGGTGATCTCCTCTGCAGACACATCTCCTTCATGTACCGTTCCATCGTTAGGCATGGTAGTAACAAACACAACCTCGCTGTTATCTGATTCGTTTCCATCGTTATCAACGGTCGTAATCTTAACATCATAGTCCGTATCAGGATAGAGACATTTGAGGGTAACAGAAGTATCTGTAGGGGTAGCATAAACAGAATAGGTTGATCCTCCGTTTGTGCTTAAGTATACGTTATAATAGCTGACCGTCCAGTTTTCCTCTGTTAAAGGATCCCATAAAAGTTCAATGCTGGTCATGCCCGTATCAATTACTTTTATCCCTGTTGGCAATATAATTTTAGTAGCACTAAAATCAGTATCCGAGTGATCACTCCCAGAGAGGTTAATATCTTTACTGATCGGCGTAAAGACATAGCTTAAAAGCTGTGGTGTAATTGTATAGCTACCGTTTTCCAATCCTGTAAAACTATAATCTCCATTTGAGTCAGACGTGATAGTGTCAGAACCATCACCTGATAATGTTACTGTAACTCCCTCTTGAACATCTCCGCTTACCGTACCGCTAATCAAATATGTCAACGGAATCATAGTTCCCGTAAAATTAATCTCTGTTGTATCATCATCAGGAACTGTTACACTCCGACTTGTGGGATCAAAGGTAAAACCGGTTTTGATCGGAGTGATTGTGTAACTTCCGTTTGAAAGACCTCCAAAGCTGTAGCTCCCATCTGAGGATGTTGTAGTATTACCGTTTAAATCTCCAGACAGGGTTATAATCACACCAGAATCCGCATCTCCTTCCACTGTTCCTTCAATGGAGGAACCACAAGCCGTGAGTCCACAGAGTAAAATAAATGAACTAATTATGGTGATTAACCCTTGGTATGATTTATTCATGCTTTTCTCCTCATTATGGTTGTCAACATCACTTCAGAGACTGTCGAAAAACCCCGTAGCGTTCTTTTGGTCAAAAAAACGACCTCCGAAAATATCCTGGAATCGACGTTCTCAAACAGGGCCTTGTGTTTTGATACCCTATATTTGTTTATAGAATTGTTAAAAAAACTTTTTCGACAGTCTCTCAGGTAACTTTAATATTTCAACAGCCACCAAAAGTCCACATAAGCGATAAAACCTTTAATTATTACAATGCTGAAAAAATCATATATTACTTTTAGAAACATGAAAAGGTGTTTTTTTTACCAGTGGGTACTTTTAATGAGAGGTTTTTGTCAGATTAAGTTAGAACCAGATTATTATTGTTGTAAGGTCAAATTCAAGTTTTTACAGTTTATGGAAATAATTTTATTAACTTCGGAATTTCCGATGTTCAGGGAAGGTTTTTGGTGAGTTTTTCACTGACAAAATTGAGGTTACTACTCGGTAGGCAATACATTAATCGGCATTTTCAAAAAAAGTTGGGGGGTACCCTGTTGAGGTGGGGTAGCTTTATGTCTCCATAATGTCACCATAATAAGATAAACATAAAAAAATCACCGAGCAACAAGATGCAAAAAAACACTTGTAAAACTTGGTGATTCTGTGTTCTAGTTTATATTAATTTATCTTGGTATAGAGTTGAAACACACTTCGAATCCGAGGGTCGGGGGTTCGAATCCCTCCGGGCGTATAAATAACAACCCGTTGCAAAATTTAAAACCGGAAAATGAGAACCCCTTGGGGGTGAGTTTATCCCGAGTAAAATCGAGGGGAATCCCTCCGGGCGTGTATATAATCCATACAGATATCCAGATACCTGCTGCAAAATTGATGGCCAGACAATGAAAACCCATGGAGGTTAACTTTTCTTGAGCAAAATCGAAAGAGATCCCTTCGGGCACACCAGAAGTAAAATATCAATGCAGTTTATAGGCGCAGCTGTCCAAAATACCGGAAAACAGAGTAAATTACCCCATTCAGCATCATCACAAAATTTTGCAAACATCTTTACAAGCAACTTTGCAGATTAGAGGAGAAAAAATGAATACTGAAAAACCGGCAACAAACCGGCTGGACAAGCTTTGGAAACGCGGACAAGAACTTCTGGGGGTGGAATCTCCCATCATCTGCGGCGCCATGACATGGGTCAGCGAACCGCACCTGGTATCCAAAGTGTGCAATGCCGGTGCTTTTGCCAGTCTGGCAAGCGGAAACATGCCGCAGACCACACTGGACCGCCAGATCCAGACCACCCGGGGAATGACCGATAAACCCTTTGCGGTAAACCTGATCACGGTTGCACCCAATTACAAGGAGCACCTGGAAACTGTTGTTAAAGCCGAGCTGCCGGTAATTGTTTTTGCAGGCGCGCTGCCAAAAAGATCAGAGATTAAAAAAGCCAAGGATTCCGGAGCAAAGGTGCTGGTATTTGCTTCCACCGCATCCCTGGCCGAGCGCATGCTCACCTTCGGGGTGGACGGACTGATTCTCGAAGGCATGGAGGCCGGTGGACATATCGGACCCGTTGCCGGCCCGATCCTCTGGCAGCAGATCCTTTTCGAATACTCTGATCAGATCCCGATCTTTATTGCCGGAGGTATCGCCACCGGAAAAATGATGGCACATCTACTGCTGATGGGCGCTTCCGGCGTACAGCTGGGAACACGCTTTGTGATGACCGATGACTGCATCGTTCATGAAAATTTCAAAACAGCATTCCAGAAGGCCCGGGCCCGGGAAGCCATGGCCGCACCCCAGTTCGACTCGCGTCTGCCGGTCATTCCGGTGCGAGCCCTGAAAAACAAGAGCACCGATGACTTTAACCGCCTGCAGTTTGAGATCATGAAAAAAATTGACAGCGGAGAAATCGACCGCCTGACAGCTCAGATGCAGATCGAAGAATACTGGATAGGCGGACTGCACAAGGCGGTGATAGACGGAGATGTGAACAACGGCTCCCTCATGGCCGGTCAGGCCGTTGGGCTTGCCCATGAAATCAAACCGGTCAAAGACCTGATTGATGAGCTGATATGCGACGGCGAGCAGGAGCTCAACCGGATCGCCGGGGATCTTACAGAATAAGGACTGGAGGTTAAAATCCAGCCAGGCATGTATAATTTTTGATAAGAAAGTGTAATGATAAAGCTGCTCTTGTCAGTCATCATAATTTTGGCAATTTTACTTGTTCTTGAACTTTTTCGGTTTACACGGGGGAAAAAGAAAGCAGAACAAGCGTTTTCAAACAATTCCTTTTCAAAAATAGCGTCTCCAGGCGAAACCACTTCACTTGAAATCATCCCCCTGATTGACTGGTACACGGATTCTGAAAAACTGAAAGGAGAAGCCGGGGTCTCATACCTGATTAAAACCGATAATCATTCGATCCTGTTCGATCTTGGTTTCAACTATCCTTCAATGAGCGACCCCTCCCCCTTACAGCAAAACATGCAGCATCTGGGGATAGAACTTGATGATATAGACACCCTCGTCATCTCCCACAATCACCCTGACCACGTGGGGGGCAGAAAATGGCAGCGCAAAAAGTCATTTTCCTTTTCCGCCACTCAAATAGACCTTGGCCCAAAAAAAGTTTATGCGCCCGTCAAACTCAGCTATCCCGGGCTTGATCCCGTCTGCATGGAAAAGCCGGGAATAATTGCAAAAGGCGTTTACAGTATCGGTGCAATTCCAAACCAGCTGTTTTTTGCCGGAAGGACCCTGGAACTGGCACTCGCTGTTAATGTGAAAAATAAAGGGATTGTACTTATTGTCGGCTGCGGACATCAGACCCTGGAAAAGATTTTGCTCCGGGCGGAAGCATTGTTTGATGAACCGATTCATGGTATCGTCGGCGGCCTTCACTACCCGGTTACAGATTCAAGGTTAAAACTAATGGGTTTTAAGGTCCAAAAATACCTTGCCACAGGCAAAGCCCCTTGGCAGACCATTTCTGCTTCTGAAGTACAGGAAAACATTAATCTGCTGAAAAAAAGGGCACCGAAGCTGGTGGCCATTTCAGCCCATGACAGCTGCAATCAAAGTCTGGATATGTTCCGAACTACTTTTCCCAAGACCTTTCAAACGATAAAAGTCGGAAAAAAAATAACCGTCTAACCGCTCATCTTACAAGGGATTCCCATGATAATTAAAATTCCCGGAAGAAAAACTGTCGAAATAAAAAATGTGCTCTTTGATTATAACGGCACAATCGCCATTGATGGACAATTGATTGCAGGCGTAGCTGAATCAATTAATGAGCTGTCCTCTAATTTTAATTTCCATGTGATAACCGCAGATACTTTCGGATCGGTTGAAAAGGAATTAAAAGAAGTCAGCTGCAGGGTTATTAAAATTCCGGAAGAAAATCAGGATCAGACCAAACTTGATTATCTGTTAAAACTGGGAAAAGAAACCACCCTGTGCGCAGGCAACGGCAGAAACGATAAATTAATATTAAAAGAATCTGTTGTTGGGATTGCCATCCTGCAGGATGAAGGCGCCTGCACCGATACCCTGATGGCTTCGGACATCATCTGCAGATCAATACTGGATGTTTTTGAATTCCTGAAAAAACCCGACCGCCTTAAAGCAACCTTGAGGAACTAGACCGCTTTTTATCTTTTCCTCTCCCCGTACGCAGAGTTCACAGAGTTTTAAAAGTACTTAAAATACTTAAAGTGCCTAAAGTACTTGAAGTATCATAATCCTAGCTTGAAAATCCTCAAGTGCCGTTCCCTATTTTTATGCCTTTGACTTTATGATTTTACAACTGACAACAGACAATAAGCCTTGAGTTTAGTCAAAAGGCGAATCACTGACTGTTTTTTATGTGCAACGCTCCTCAAATCCTTTGTGCTTTTGATTTTGTTTTTCCCTCAAGGTCGTTAGACCGCTCCTCAAATCAATCCGAAGGATTGATGCTCTTCGAAGTCATAGACTGCTCCTAAAGAGTAGCGCTCTTTTTTCCCTCCCAGAAACCCTAAGTTCAAACACCTAGATCTGCCCTTTACCCATAAATAGCCTTTTACCAGCATCAGCTATCATTAAGCAAAAAACCCTCACACATCAGTTGTAAGTGTTTATAACCTCGCCACATTAATTGATGACCCGGGGGTGGATCGTTAGTTCTGCCTAAATATCCTCCAATGCTTGCTACTAATGCCACCATAGCTCCAAGACGATCAGGAATTTTTAAGTTTTTTTTAGCATATTTTTTTAGCACTTTAATTTCTAGATTTGAAAATAGGCACTCTGGAGGTAGTTCAGGTGCCTCTCTTCCCAATAACGTCATAAGCATAATTCGCCATGCAATTACCATGTTTATTGCCACTGCTCGTTTTGTCGTTCTGCAGTTTTGTGGGCAATTTCTTCTACTTTACATCCTGATTTCAGAACCCGGTGCCAATCTTCGATACGCCAGCGCAGACAATACCATTTCAAGCAATTTGTAGCGTTGTCAATCGATTCAATATTAATTGTTGTAAGTAAAAACCACTCAAGTTGTTCTGAGTTTGCTGGCGGATTGTCTTCTCTCACATGAACCACCCACCTTTCTGTTGGTTCCTTATCTTTATAATATGATGGAGGATTCAGCTTTACTTGTAAGTAGCGAACAGATACTTTCACATTACGCATAGGCCTTTTGGCTTTTGCTTTCTGTTTACTTTTTTTTGTTCGGGCACTTTGTCGGGGGATTTTAATTTCAAGTTCTCCTTGAACCAGTGATTGCCTTGCTGTTTCAAACAATCTGTGTTCTCCTGTAGTATCACGGTCATGCTTTGCTCGGACCAGCAGGTCAACACTAGAACTATTGCAACGTTGGACATCAAATATTTCAAAAAAGTCAGCCTCTCGATCCATGACACTAATTATAGAAGTATGCGGCATTCGAGCTTTTAACCCCATACAATCACGCATGCCTTCAATCCAGCAGAAAGTTTTTTTTCTTCAATAGGAATTGTCGACAACTGGCTTTTATCATCTTTTGATTTTTGTTTAGGTACTGTACATTCAGAATTTAATACACCCAAAGGTAAGCCCTTTGTGGTTACTGCAATTGTTGAATGCAGATGTAACCCACGGCTTACTGCACCGGTTTGATTTGAACCAATTACTCCAAGTCCTACACATTTATCCAATTTGTTGTAATTGAGATCACTACCGTTCTGAATACATAACACAATGTTTTCTGCTTTCATTCTCCGAATTGTTTGTTCTCTGTTTGGCAGCATAATGTTAGACATGGTTACAGCTGAAGCATCCGGCTTATCAATTAATCGGTAGTATCCTTTTACTTGTGGCCAATCTCCACCAACTGTACCACTATAAGCACAACCGGGGTTCATGGCCTTACTCAAGGCGACGTGGTTTTTTTATGACCGTTACTGTTATTGATGGGATCGGCAAAACAAAAAAACCAGATTGCTCAAGTTTGCGTAGAGCTTTTAAACATCCAGCAAGCTGTCTCTCACCTTGTGGATTAAAAAAATTAAATTGATCGCAAATAAGCGCTGAAAGCTTAGATCTGTTTATATCAGAGTTTGCATCAAGTATTTCCTTGATCTTTTCAATAGCCTCTGGTTGTGATAATGTTTTTTTAATTTGATTTTTATTTTTCATACCTGCAAGAATATATTATGCAGAGTTTTTTGTTCAGCATTATTCTTGGGTAAAGGGCAGGGTTACCAGCATAATCTGCTGAAGTATTGTTGTATGGGTGAAAGCGAGCGGTTTGGCCGTATTGAGTTCGCTATCGGCAGTGATGTTACAAATGAATTCAAAAAGGCGGTGGCGGAAGTTGAAGAGTCTGATTGGCATCCGATACACAGAGCAGTCAACGGTAAAAAGGAAAAGACGGGTGCCGAATGGGCCGAAGTCTGCTTTGTTCCCAGTGCAATGGGTCACAGCAAAAAAGGCCCTGAGTATCGGTATTTGGCAAAGCGGCAGGCAATGGCAGAACAGTTAGGGCTGCCGGGGCTGGAATCACAGCCGGTGCTTCCGTTTCAAACCATGGCGATGCAGGGGAAGAAGTGAGGAGGCCCATTCGGTAATGAAGGCAGCTTTAGCTGGTGGCAAGTTTCCCTCAGGAGACTTTGGCGAGAATGCAGCTTGGTGGTGGATCATGGTAATTGCTCATAACTTAAATGCGATTATGAAGAAACAGGTGCTGGACAAAACCTGGGGCAGTAAACGCATGAAGGCTATCCGATTTTCTATTATTAACCTGCCTGACCGGGTAGTGGAGCGATCACGTAGTCTGATACTGCGTTTAACAAAGAACCACCCTTCTCTTAATCTTTTGATAGAAGCACGCAGAAGGATAGCAATGCTGGCGCCGATACCGGCAGGATAATATTCACAATCAGCGCCTCATAAATTGGCCCATATTGAATTGTTTTTGATTTTTAGGGAAAAAACCCCTCCGAAAAACGGCTCCACACGGCCTGAAGGTGAAAAACTGCGCTTTGTTTCCTTGCCTGTGGAAAGGTTTCGGAAAAAACATAAAAAACACTTTCATCTGGTATTTGTTTTAAGAAAATAGCCCTGATGACTTGATAATGGTGCGTCTTTAAAATTAGGTGGGGGATCCTCGAATTACTGTCTATTTGACATATTACTTAAAATATAATTTAATTGTTATATTATATGACCAGCCCCTGAAAACATTAACCATACGGAAATTGCAAAATTAAAATGATAAATAAAACATCAGTAAAAAATCTCAATAAGACCTTAACAGCTTTAATTTTTCCGGCAGCCTTGGTTTTGCTTCTTCTCTTTCCTGCTCTGGGCATCAGCCAGCCTTACCGAACCGGCCCTCCTGAGGTTGTTTTCAGCATGAGTGATTACATCGGAAAGAAGCTTCTCCTTTTTGTTTATGATATTGACTCACCGAATGCCTCATTCTTAGCAGATAAAGTTAATGAACTCTATAAGATAAGAAACGAATATAACTTCGATGTTGCAGGCATCTGCCTGAATAAAGACAGGGCTGCGGATGCAGATAAATTTAAGCTGGAAAATAATATTGCTTTTAAAGTTGTTCTGGATCATAACAAAACCGCTTCTCAAAAACTTAGAACAAGAGGTCAGATCGGACTCTATATCTTTAACAAAAAAGGAAAAGGAATTGCCCGAAAACTTATAGGCAACACACCCGACCATACCGCTCTGTCAAATTTGCTAAATCTGTTCACCAGCAGATATTTAAACATCGGATATATCCCTGAAGATATGCCCACACTGGGGCTCAAACCTGCTGTTCCATTATTTGAGGGTAAAACCTTTGACAACAGTACCCTGAGCATTAAAAACATATATGAAAAAAAACCGGTTGTTCTGGTTATCTTTTCCTCCAACTGCGGCCACTGTAAAAAAGAGCTGAGTTTTCTTACCGGTTTATACAAGGACAAGACCTTAAAGGACAAATTTGAAGTTGTCGCCATAACCACAAAAACCGGGGGAGCGCTTAAAAAACTCATGGAAGAAAAAAAGTATCCATTCCCCGTAATCGTTGACCCCCAAAGAAAAATCGCTCGTCTCTTTCCCTCATACACCGGATCCGTACCCATGAGCTTTGTTCTTGACAAGAAAGGACAGATCAATTTTTTTCATAGGGGTTTTAGCGAAAATTCAAAAAATATGTATATTATGGAACTTAAAAAGCTGATGGGACTGCCCAACCCGCCTCTTTTAAGCAAAACCGGCTATACCGGTGAAAGAAGCTGCCGGATCTGTCATGAAAAAGAGCATAACCAGTGGAACTTCACCCAGCATGCAAATGCTTTTCATTCTATTCTCCGCAAAGGAAAAGAAGAAGATGAGAACTGCGTGTCCTGTCACGTAACCGGTTACAATCAACCGGGCGGCTATAGCCTGAAAAACAAAAGGCAGGCAAAATATTTTAAGGGCGTACAATGTGAAGCCTGCCATGGTCCCGGGCATAAATCCTGTTCAGAATTCACAGGCAAAAAAGAAAAGAAAAGAAAACTGTCTGAGTGGGAAGCAATATGTCTTTCTTGTCACACGGAAAAAGAATCTTTGAATTTTAAGTTTTCCGGAAGATTTAAAAAGATCCGCCATTCAAATTTGCCGGATCTTTCTGCAATGACAAGAGATGAACGCTTACAGCTTGCAAGGACAGTCCGGGAACAACAGACCATATTTGACAGCCCCGCAAAATATATGGGGAAAGAAACCTGCGTAAAGTGCCATGAAAAAGAATTCAAACACTGGCAGACCACACAGCACGCGCAAGCGCATAAATCTGAGCGCGCGAAATCCTCCTCTGAAGATAAACTGTTTCGGTATAACACCGGAGCAGACAGCCCGGGAGGCTATCCGGAAAAAGGCATGGAAGGCGTACAATGCGAAGCCTGTCACGGTCCAGGTGAACGACACGTCAAAACCCCTGAAGGCAAAGGTCAGGATTTCATTGTAGGCTTGGGAATGGAGTGCCCCAGCTGTGTGGTGGAGCAGATCTGCCGTCAATGTCATTCCTTAAATGATGACCCTGATTTTGAATTTGAAACGCAATTTGAAAAAATCAGACACAGGTAGAGGTTATGATAAGTAAAATAACACGCTTCATAAAAACTGATCTCTGGAGAATCCGCCTGACCACCATCTCGCCTGTACAATCTTTTTTCATAAGACTTCTGCGGACTATCGTCCTGGCCCTGCGCGGCTTTGATGAGGACAAATGCAATCTAAAGGCTTCCGCCCTGACCTATTATACGCTTTTATCCATTGTGCCGCTTGTTGCCATGGCCTTTGGAATAGCAAAAGGCTTTGGCCTTGAAGCCCTGCTTGAAAAACAGCTGCTTGAAAAAATGGCGGGTCAGGAAAAAGCTTTCACCATGATCATTGATTTTTCCAGAACAATGCTTGATAACACCAAAGGCGGTCTCATCGCCGGTATCGGTGTCGCCTTCCTCTTTTGGACAGTCATTAAACTTCTCACAAACATTGAAAAATCATTTAATGATATCTGGGGAATCGTTAAGCCCAGAAACCTAAAACAAAAATTCAGCAGTTACCTATCCGCCATGCTTCTTTGTCCGCTTCTTTTTATTATGGCAAGCAGCCTGACTGTTGCTGTTTCCGGTCAGATAACAACGATCATCAACCGGTTTGATATTTTACAGGCAATCGGCCCTGTTATTTTTGCCCTTTTAAAACTACTGCCCTATTGTGTGATCTGGCTTCTGTTTACATTTCTGTATGTTTTTATGCCGAACACACAGGTGAAAATAAGGGCGGCGCTTTCTGCCGGTATTGTTGCCGGAACGATGTATCAGATAGTTCAGTGGGGCTACATCTCTTTTCAGATCGGTGCGGGACAGTATAACGCCATATACGGAAGCTTTGCAGCCCTTCCGTTGTTTCTTATCTGGCTGCAGCTTAGCTGGCTTATTGTCCTCTTTGGGGCTGAAATTTCTTTTGCGCTTCAGAATGTCTCCACCTATGAATTTGAGCCTGACTGCAAAAAAATAAGCCCTGCCCTAAAAAGGCTTTTAAGTCTCAGCATCGTTCATCTCATCGTTAAACGCTTTGAACTGGGCAAACCGCCGGCCAGCCACGAATCAATCTCCAACGAACTTGACCTGCCGATACGGCTGGTCAATCAGATTCTTTTCGAACTCACCTCCTGCGGTTTGATCAGCGAAACAATTTCATCCGGCGAAGACGATACCTGCTTTCAGCCGGCACTTAACACTGATCTTTTAACCGTACAGCATGTTATTTTCCGCCTGGAAAAAGACGGGGGCAACAACATCCCGGTGATAGAATCAGCTGAGATTGAGAAAATTAAAGAGTGCTTAAACTCTTTTTCATTACTCACTGAAAAATCATCTGAAAATAAAAAGTTAAAAGATCTTTAGCTTTAGCGGAATCACAGGCACAGCAACCCCAGAATGGTTTTCATTTGACCTGACAAATAACTCTTACCATAAGCTCAGATATCAGGAAATATATTGAGATTCCATCGTTTTTGTATTACTTATGCATATATAGGATTTAACCGAGGCGATGATGTTACGCATATCCCATATCTTAAAAATCTTTAGCCCATTTCATTAATAATAAGACAATATTATTGGTGTGTTTTTGAAGGAAACTATTGTCCTTGACTTGGGGTCCACTTCAGTATTGAGCCCCGAAAATCCCCATATTGAAGAGGCCGACAGTATTCATGTGCTGGAAGGCAGAATAAATCATAGCTCAATGGCAAGGTATGGTTTGCTCTTCCGGGGTCTGAGTCCGTGGTATGGTACAGAAAGGAAATTGTCGGAACCTGGGAGACCCGTACTGTTTCTGCAATGACGGATATGAGACAGCCATAAAGGATGAGAGGACAGATAGACTCAAAGTCCAAAACCTGTACGAAACTTATGGAAGTAGATGCAGCAGGTATACGTGTGACGGAGACCGGATCTTATCCGGGGAGATCTGACCGGCTGTTCATTTATGATGAGGGCTACCGGTATCGAGAGGTGTGAGGAAGAACCGTCAGAAGTCAGACAAATGCATATTAGGTTCACTTGACCGAACTGAAGGCCTGAACACGAGCAGTAGGATTAGAACTTGCTTTTCGTTGACAAATCAGTCGCAAATCACCATATTTATTTAATTAAAAATATTTTCTTTCCAGATATCCTTGAGAAATTCGCCCAGTTTTAGAAATTTTTAATCTGAAGAGAAGATATAGAAGCTGATTTCATTTTATAAAGATTCCTTTCCAACTGCCGGCTATCATACTGGTAATGTGTAGTAATACAGAAGGAATATTCATTGCAGGTGAAGCCAGGTAACGCGGCTGCCAGACCGGATCAAATTTTTCTTTGTAAGCATGCAGACCTTCAAAATTATAAAAATTATCTCCATATTAGAAGACTACATTTCCGACTTTGTGCCAGATCGGAGCAAGGGGATGATTTTCCAGACCGGACAAAGGAGACATCCCAAGATTAAACCACTGATAACCTTGGCTCTTTCCCCACAACATTAACTGTATAAAAAGGTACTCCATGATGCCTGCGGGGGCCTTGGGCGTGTATCGCATCAGATCAAGGGAGAGTTCTGCTTGCCCGGCTGTTTCCCAAAGATTAGCAAAAGCAAGTATGGTTTCTCCTTGCATGATAACACTGCATCGGTTGCGGCAAAGATATTTTTCTGAAAAATAACCCAGAGAGTACCCTTTTTCATCAGCTTTTCTTTCCTTTAACCATTCATCAGAAACCTTTTTCAAATCTTCCATATGATTTATTATCTGGTCGCGTTCCAAAATTTCAAATTTTAACCCCAGTTTTGTATACTTGTTATTTGTAGATCGAAGCCCCGAGCGCTGTTTGCCTTTCAGATCAAAATTTTCAAGAGGAACACGTGCTTCTTCACCCAACTTTATTAATACTAGTCAAAGAGCTATATACAATGGAAGATTATCTTTGGAAACCTGATAAAATGCGATTTTAGAACCGCTTCTGTCAGCCATCTCGCGAAATTGCCAAACCAGAGATTCTTGCCCCTCGGCTTCTCCGACAGGATCTCCCATGGCTATCCAGTACTTTGTTGTTGTTTGGTACATTATAAAAGATTTTCGGTTTTCACCCCATAAAATCTTTTTGTCGCCGATTAGGGCAAGAAAACTCTGAGTCTGAAGAGCTTTGAACAAGCACTTCCAGTTCATCTATTTCTTTTTGTTCCGGCAGTTCATTCTGAACCGGCAAGACTCTGAAAAGCCTATAAATACTGAAAGACAGTACCATCACTAATATAACAACCGTAGATCTTAAAAATCTTGGTGCATCACCATCATATGCAAACTGCCACCACAAATCATTTGAGTATTCAACATGTTTATAGGAGAAAAAACCTATCCGTACTGCACTGATCAAAAAAATAGACAGAAATGCAATCCACTGAAAGGAAAAAGGCATGTTAAGCAATGAAGATTTCCTATAAAAAAAGCGACGGGATGGAAGAAACACAATCACACCTCCTGCCAGTATTAAAGATTCCTGCCAGTTAAAGCCCTTTAACAAAGAGACACCACAACCGACTGACAAGAGCAGAAGAATCCCAAAATAAGCAGCATTAATTCGCAGCCTCACTGCCCTTGCGATGAACAAAAGCATCAAGCCGATAAGACTGCCTGCCAAATGAGAGACTTCCACAACAGATAATGGCAGTGCCTTATTTATCAATTTTAACATACCGTGGTCCATAGTCGTAGCCCCTGAAACCAGCATCAGACCGCCTGAAAGGATAAGCAGAATCGAAAGGACAGGGGAAACACTCTTGGAAAGAAAACCTAATGCGATTTGTGCATTCTCTTGTACAAGGACTTGATGTTGTTTTATTTCATAAATAAGTAGCCCTGCTCCTGCAAGTCCAAGTGGAATAAAATAATATACAAACCTAAATGCAAGCAATGACTGTCTGGGCAAGGGTAAGGTCCGGGCTTGGCAGAGAAATTTTCACGTTCATTATGATGAATGGTCTTTTGCGAAAAAAAATGAGGCCCCAATAGATAACAAGCGCTGACATGAATCCTATGGCAAACTAACGAACCATATGGTTCATGGAATACGACATCACAGTTATATTAGTTAACGTTACATTGCTGATTACAAAAAGTGTTGTTGCTCCAAGGACATACATCAGGCTTATAAATAGAGACATCTTAATGATATCCAAACCTGTAAATCCCCACAGGCTGTAGAAGCGGTATCGCATGGATGTCCCACTGATAAGAGCCTGTCCGGTATTGTTGCTGACGGCAAAACTCAGCAAGGATGCTGTAGCCAGTTGTTTTAACGGAATCGTTTTACCCAGGTACCGAACTGCTAAAAAATCATATCCTATAAAAGATATATAGTTAATCCCTGTCAAGAATAATCCAAAGATTATTATCCAGACGGGTATCTGCTTCAAACTGATTGATATTTCTGCAATAGCATGTAACTTTAGTTCATGGTGTACGATAAAAATCGCTACCAAGAATAAAGCAATACCAATATATGATGTAATATAGCGTAGTGCTTTTTCAATCATATTTTTACCCGGTGACTGCATATTCCGCTCAACTCGGCCACCCATTCCGGGCTAGCTCAGCCAGTTAAACCGGAGCGAAGCGACGCTGGCATTTAACTGTTTGTCATATCTGATTATGCAAGTCAAGTTTTTGGTTTTTTCTATGTATTCTTACTTCTCATAGAACCTCCTTTCAACGTAATTTTATATGAATTATGAACCAGACGATCCAGTATGGCATCGGCAAAAGATATTAAAACATGTCGTCCTGTCAGATGCCCATAAAAGACCGAGCACCGGGCCATCTCCAGATGGTGTGCAAATAGATCACAGCGAAATTCAGATAATATATTGCGGTAACTATAGCGATCCGGATTACCCCTTTGAAGCATATCTGTAAAAAAACAGCGGACCCGCAACGTGAGAGGTTCGGGCAAAACAGCCCTTTTGGTTAGCATTTAGCCCCATATCAGCCCCGGGTACACTCCACAGTTTTTCTACCCGTCGCCGCGATTTGTCTCAGGGCGGTCACGCCCAATATCTTGTGGCAGGGTTTTTATTGACATACAATCACTGTAAACCTATACTTTTCTCATCTCAAAGTAAGTTCTTAATCAATTATGGTTATCACGACAGATAAAAAAGCATTTAAATGAAAATTTATCTTAAAATATATCTTTCAATCGTTGGGTTGCTGATCGCTATACTGGGGATTGATGGATACCTCAGCATTAATCAAGATGTCATAAATTTTAGTAGGGACATGAAAACGGATACGCTGCTTATCGGACAGGCGCTGTCAGGCATGGTTGAGCATACATGGAAAGTAACGGGCGAAGATGAAGCAATCAGATTAATTAACAACGCCAACAAAAAAGAACATTCGATTAAAATCCGTTGGGTTTGGCTGGACAATTCAGCGGCTGCTCTTTATTTGCCTCAAGCACCTTTAAAAATGCTTTTTCGAGTTCTCCAGGGTCAGAACGTTTCACTTGTCATAAAGACCAAGGGCGGCAAAGAGAGTCGCTGTACCTATGTGCCGATCACTACCGGTAACCAGCGTCAGGGTGCCATCGAGTTTTCCGAATCCCTCTTGGCATTGAAACACCATATTTATAAATCTTGCCTGAGAGTTCTTGTTATTACAATGCTGTTATTGTTGTCTTCAGCATTATTGTTGTGGTGCATCGTAAAAAAAATGATTACAAATCCTTTGAAACAGCTCGTTGACAAAACCCGAGAAATTGGCCGGGGTAACTTAGCTGTGGACATTTCCATCAGCGGTAAAGATGAAATATCCGAGTTGGGGGCGACGATGAATACCATGTCCAAAGAATTAAGTAAGGCTCGCGAAGGCCTTCAGATTGAAAACGAAGCTCGCCTCGAAACGCTTGATAAACTGCGCCATGCAGAGCGGCTTGTCACCATGGGCAAGCTTTCTGCAGAAATGGCCCATGAGCTTGGAACACCGCTCAATGTTATCGCCGGCCGTTCCAAGCTAATTCGAACAGAGAGTTTGGAACCAAATGAAGTAATTGAATGCTCCCGCATTATCGGTGAGCAAGCCGATCGAGTGACGAACATCATTCATAACCTGCTGGGTTTTGCCCGGCGCAGCTCCCCGAAACGAACACCAACAGATATTGAACAAACTGCAAACCTTGTACTTGAAATACTAAAGCCAAGAGCACGTAAGAAGCAGATTATTTTTGAATTTACCAAAAACGGCCAAATACCCCGACTTGTCATCGATCCCATCCAAATTCAGCAGGTAATGATAAATCTGATCACAAATGGAATCCAGGCCATGCCCCACGGCGGACGACTGAGCCTGGAACTTTGCGTCAAGGATGCGTGCAATCCCAACAGAAAAGACAGCTTGCACAAGCGTTACGTTACTGTCCGTATTACTGATGAAGGAGAAGGTATCGTTGAAGAGAACCTGAAACATCTTTTTGAACCGTTCTTTAGCACAAAAGAGACGGGCGAGGGCACCGGGCTGGGCCTTTCAATTACTTACGGTATTGTAGAAGATTACGGCGGTTGGATCGAGGTCAAAAGTCAGCCGGGTCAGGGTAGTTGCTTTACGGTTTTTTTGCCCCTGGAGGAGGACAAATGATCGGAAAGATTTTGATCGTTGATGACGAACAAGCTATGTGTGAAATGCTTGAGGTAGATTTGCGTCGTCGGGGCTTTGACACGGTCTGGCAGATAAACGCAAAGGAAGCTGTTGCTCTTTTAAGAGAAGGTGATTTCGACGTTCTGCTGACCGACCTCAAGATGCCCGGCATGGGCGGCATCGAACTGTGCAAACGGGCAGTCGAAAACCGGCCGGACATACCGGTTATCGTAATGACGGCGTTTGGAAGCTTCGAAACAGCAATTGCTGCAATGCGAGCAGGCGCCTACGATTTTGTCACGAAGCCTGTGGACCTTGACATTCTTGCATTGATTCTTGAAAGAACCATATCTTACCGTTGCTTAAAAGAAAAGGTTAAAATTCTCACCAAATCGCTTGAACAGTCCCAAAAGTTTGAGGATCTCATAGGTGACAGCCCGCCCATGCAAGAGCTGTATTCACAGCTTGGCCGTATAGCCAAAACAGAAACTTCCGTGCTCATCCTCGGTGAAACGGGTACGGGTAAGGAACTGGTGGCACGGGCTCTGCACAGACAGAGCCGTCACCACAAAGCCGCGTTTACTCCTATCAATTGCTCAGCCATGCCGGCAACGCTCCTGGAAAGCGAATTGTTTGGTCACAAGCGAGGCGCTTTTACTGATGCAAAAACTGATCGCAAGGGTTTGTTTCTGGAATCCGAAGGCGGTACACTTTTTCTCGATGAAGTCAGTGATATCCCCATACAACTCCAGCCAAAACTGTTGCGTGTTCTTGAGGAGCGACGATTACGACCGATAGGAGGAAATGAGGAGATTGCTTTTGATGTTCGGATTATCGCTGCCACAAATCGCGACTTGGCAACGGCTGTCGAAGAAGGTCGATTCCGTGAAGACCTTTTTTATCGACTCAATGTAATCCAAGTGGACACCCCGCCACTACGTGCGCGAGGGACGGATGTGCTTTTGCTGGCCGGTTTTTTTGTTGAAAAATTCTCAAGTCGCATGGGCAAGCAGCTCATCGGTTTTTCTGACACCGCAGCCCAAAAACTGCTGGGATATTCCTGGCCGGGTAACGTACGTGAACTACGCAATGCAATTGAGCGTGCGGTGGCATTGACACGCTTCGACAAAATCGTACCCGAAGACCTACCGAAAAGGATCATTGCCCATCAAAACGACCACGTCCTTCTTAGCGGCAACAACCCTGCCGAGTTTGTTTTCCTGGAAGAGGTTGAGCGCCGGTACATTTTTCATGTTCTGAAGAACCTTGGTGGCAACCGGACTCTTGCCGCCCGGGTTCTGGGACTGGATCGCAAAACCCTTTATCGTAAACTCAAAGGATACAGTCAGGCACATTGAGAGCATAAATACTCCCCTCGTTTCTCTTACAGACCCTTCCTTTTTAATTTTAATAGTACCTCCGGTAGCTTAACCCACGCCGCTTCGTTTGTGAATCCCAATCGCATATCAATAAACAATATGCTCCACCGGGGCATTTTTCCCCGGTGGAGCATATTGCCTCGTCTCATAATTATGCAACTTGTTGTTTTTGCATCATAAAAATAATGGCACACTATATGCTAATTATTTTGCCAGAAACAATAGCAAACTAACGGCCAGGCACAGTAGATAAGGTGCCTTTTCATGAATTATGACTAAGTTTAGCATGCATACAAGAAAGTAAACACAGGCATTAAAACGATGAAGATAAGGAACAGATTTAAGGGAAGCTTAAAAGCATTTATTATTTTTTGGGTCAGCTTGATAAGTTTATCCATAATTACTCCTTCCATAGCTATCTTTATTACTGCCGAGCAGCTTCAATCATATATTGACCGAACTCTTGCCGAATCCAAAGCAGTTGAGGCCACATACATACTTGAATTCGAGGTGCTAACCCACGGTTTTGAGGACTTGTATTGTCGCCTTAAACAGGACAGGCATTGCGGCTCCGATCTAAATGCTTCATTAGCCTTAATTGAAGAGAACCTCAAATTAATAGTCCAGCCTGCAGTTTCCGAAAAGGAACAGTTGCTTATCGATGAAATCACAAATAGCTATCAAGCATTCAAGCTGTCCGTTACCGCCGATTCGCCTGAATCAGATGATAAACTAAAGGTTCTAACAGGAGACCTGCTTAAATCCGTTACGCGCTACCGTGACCGGCACAGGAACCGGATTTCAAGGGAATTCCAGATGAGCAGCCGGATGGACAGGTATGTGGAACTGTGGCCTATTGGCCTGGTCTTGGGTGTTATGGCAATCGTAGCAATAGGCGCGCTAACCCTTCTCAAGCGTATCATGAATCCAACCATACAGCTCAGCCGAGCCGCCGCCATGTTCGGCAATGGGGACTTTAGCGCAAGAGCCCCTGTTATGCGGGAGGATGAACTGGGACGCCTGTGCCGGACATTTAACAACATGGCAGATGACATTGCGCGCAGAGAGAAAGATCGCCTGGAATCAATTGCTTCCGTCGTCCATGATATCAAGAACCCCTTGATTGTTATCGGAGGAGCGGCACGTATGTTAAGTAAGAAAAAAATAGCCCCAGATCAGCAGGGCTTATGGTTGGACAGAATTGTCAAACAGATTGAAACTTTACAGGATATGATGCACGACCTCATGGATACCGTTCAGGTCGCAACCGGCCACCTGTCTCTGCAGGTAAAAGAAACAGACCTGGCTAAGCTTGTTCAGCGCGTTAAATGCGAACAGGCAGCGGTCATTACCAGTCATCGGATTGTATTTGATGAAGAAGCGCCGTGCTTGGTGTCTTGTGATGAACGCAGAATGGAGCGGATTATTGTAAACCTCATATCAAATGCGGTTAAATACAGTCCGGAACAGACAGAAATATTTTTAAAAGTTGCCACGAACAAATCAGCTGTGGTTGTTTCGGTTCGGGACCATGGTGTAGGGATTGAACCGGAAGATCTAAATATTTTATTCCAGCCTTTTGGGCGCTTGCGCCGAACACGGGAGATGGCAAAAGGCAGCGGAATGGGGCTCTTCACCGTTAAAAAATTAATAGACGCCCATAACGGCACCATTATGGTAACGAGTTCACCGGGTGACGGTACAACCGTTAAGATAACACTGCCGGTGTAACTGATACTCCTTGAGACCCAGTAGCGGGGTATATTTATAATTGCAAACAGTTTGCTTTTGAGGCTATAAACATGCATAGAATGGAAAATAAAAATAATGACGCATTATCTAAATTAATCATAACTTTCATTGAAAGCGCTGCAGATCCTATTGAAATTAATATTGAACCCCTGGAAAAGTTCATGGATTCTTTCTCGGAAAGCCAATTCCCGTGGACCCGCCTGGACCATCACAAATGCCCCTGCTGTCCTTTTTCAAGTAACCGTACCACTCACTGCTCTGCCGCCTTGTCAATAGCCAGCTTTTTACAGAAGTTTACTGATCATTTGTCTTTTGAAGAGGTAAGGGTCATCGCAATCGACCGTGTCAATCGACAGACACATTGGGAAATGAGTTTACAGCGGGCACTTTATGTCCTTATGCGTATAGCCCTGTATAACAGCGCGTGCCCGGTTACAGAGCGATTCCGTCAGCTCCTTTACGACATCCGACCATTTGTCACGGACAATGAACTGGTTAAACATCTGACAATAAAGTTTCTGCTGATGTTTAATGGAGAAAAAGGCCAGGCACTGCACTTTATTCAAGATTCTTTTTCAGAGCTGCACACCGTGTACTCGTTTCTAGCAAAAAGGGTAGGAGCTGGCATGAAGGGAGATGCTATTGTGAATTCGATTCTGATTATAGATGTTGTGTCAATGGAAATCGAGGTTTTCTTCGAAAAGATATACTCAAAAATTATACAAGAACTTTCTGAAATAAAGGAACAATTTTTTAATTAAAACAATTAGAATTAAGTTACGGAGGTAATACCTATGATACAAGCTGAAGATTATCTTGAACTGGGGATGTCTTTTCACGGGCATAAATGTCCGGCAATGCCGCTTGGTCTCAGGGCGGGTGCTGCTGCAATGAATGTGCTTGGTGTGGAGCGGGCAAAAGACAAGGAACTGCATGTTCTTTCAGAAACAGGCAAAGGCCATGCAGCTGGTTGTTTTGCTGATGGTATTATGGTTGTGACCGGGTGCACCTATGGAAAGGCCAACATAGAAAAAGAATATCTAAACAAGATGGGTTTTACTCTAATTGATGTGCAAAAGCAAAAGGCGGTACGGGTCAGTCTGAGGACTGAATTCTTTGAAAAAATGCTCTCTTCTCCTTTTGTCCAACAACGACAGAAAGGTGTTCTTCCCCAGGATGTGCCTGCAGAAATAGCAGATCCGCTAGTTCAGAAGGTGCTGTCCATGCCTGAGGACACATTTCTTGAAATCGGTCCCGTCGTCGATTTTGAATTCAAACGCCCCTCTGGAGTTTTTGACATTGAAACATGTTCGATTTGTAAAGAAGCCGGCTTCGCTGATAAGTTTAAGCAAATAAAAGGGCTGCCGGTGTGTGCCGGATGCACTGAGCAGGCAATGAGATAAAAAAGGTCTTGATTTATGGAGGTGTTTATTCTTGCGGGAGTATTTTTTTGCATTTCCACCGTCTTTTCCATGCTTGGAATGGGGGGCGGAATTCTCTATGTACCTATCCTGCTTTTCGCAGGTTTTTCTTTCAGGCAGGCGCCGGCCATCAGCCTTATTCTTATTCTGGCAACTTCTTCAGCCGCATTGTTTAATTATTGGAGAAACAAAAAGGTTGACTGGAAGCTGGCACTTCTGATTGATCCACCCACCGATATCATGGCCTTTTTCGGAGGTTACTTCTGCAACCTGGTTCCCGAGCCAATTTTACACGGCTGCCTCGCGGTTATTCTGGTGATTGCGGGTGTTTTAATGCAGAAAAAGATTAAAAGCAGACCTCCCGCTTTGTCTGGAGAAAAGAAATGGTATTACTGGCTCCGCCATTTCCGAGAGGATGATTATCATGTAAATATTCCGGTAGTCCTCTCCGCTACCGCTGCAATCGGTATTATTTCTGGTATGTTGGGTATTAGCGGAGGGATTATAAAGCTTCCAATTATGATACTGCTCTGTGGAGTTCCCATGGACGTCGCAGTGGCAACCTCGACAGTTATGGTAGCCTTTACTGCACTATCAGGTCTAATCGGACATGCCCTAAATGAAAATATTGAATGGACCACAGGACTTATCCTGGCAGTGACAGCTGTTTTGGGAGGACTGACAGGAAGTAAAATGTCGTTAAAGACAGACAAAATCCTTCTGAAACGAATTTTTGGTATCGTTCTCATATTGATATCTATTAAATTTATAATAGGGCTAATTCCCTAATAAAAAGACAGAACAGGCCTTTAAACAAACAATTATCATGCTAAATTCCAAGAATCTTTCATAAGAAATAAAAAGTTAATTTGGAAAGACTAAACATTTGTTCTCTGCTTTGTTCCGCACTTTTCTATTAGACCCCGGGGCTGTTTTCCCCGCCGGGGCATTCTGCCCCGTGCCTCAATCATATAACCTGTCGTTTTTCCATTATAACCTTCTGGCATACTATATGCTGTTACTATAGTTTAAAACCGGGGAGAATATCATGAAAAAAATATTTATCATTACAGCAACTGCGACTATTTTTGCATTTTTTTTGATTGGAACAATTGTCTCAACAGGGTTTGCGATAGACAAAACAACTGATGCCAACATTACCAATTGGGTACAAGATGCCCTCCAGAGTGATACGCGTATTGATGCTTCCGAGATAACTGTAAGTGCAAAAAAAGGGATCGTCACCCTGTCCGGAGTAGTCGCCAACATTACAGCAAAACAATATGCAAGCATTGAAGCTAAAAAAATTGATGGCGTCAGTGGCGTTATCAATAATATTTTACCATTACCTAAATGGCATTCCGACGAGAATATCCGTAACACACTACAGAACAGTATCCTGAACAGTTCCACCATCAATTCGAAAGCTATCAATATAATTTCACAGGATGGCAAAGTCACATTGACGGGTAAAGTTCACACGTCAGCAGAAAAAAAGGCTGTCGGCCTGCTTGCCGGCAGAGTCCGTGGTGTGAAGGAAGTAAAGAACAGCATTACGGTCAATTTAAAAAGGAATAGCAGCGACCGAGAGATCAAAAACGACGCTATGGCCGTTCTTAATCAGGACGTTTACTTTAGTGGATTACCGATTGCCGTTTCGGTCAAGAACGGGGTGGTGACGCTTAAAGGGACCGTTGGCAGCGACTATGAAAAAAATAGAGCCGGCAATGATATTTGTTTGGTTTCAAATGTCAAAGAGCTTCAAAACAAGCTTACTGTCGACATGCAGGATAACCATGGTGTCCGCACCAGGCAGATCAACGTCTCTGATGAAGATTTAAAGCTGTCCGTAAGGGAAGTATTGGATCAGGACAGACGTATCAATGCATCCCGCATCAACATAAAGGTATTATCCGGGCATGTCACTTTAGACGGATCAGTAGACAGCCACCACGGAAAACGTGTCGTCAAATTGGACGTCCGCGACGTTGTCGGCGTTGTTGGGATAGAGAACAACCTGTCTATACCTGTAGAGAAGCGGGTAAATTGATTTCTCAGAATGATAGTATTAATCTCGATACGATACGCGCGTAGCACCTAAAAGATACTGCCTCACAACAGAAATGTATAAACATGGAAAAAAGACAACTCGACACAAAATTTAACCGCACCGTATTTCTCCATTTTCTGTTTGTTGTGGCCCTCATATTTTTCTGCACAATATCTTCGGTATACGCTGAGCAAGACAAAAACCTATCACTATATAGCAGTGAAACCTGTAAAAATATCACAGAACGCCAAAGCCGGCTTAAAAACGAAATAGAAAAGGTCAAGGCAGCGATAGCTCTGGAAACACCACAAGAGACAGGAAGTGTTGATTCTGTGTTGAAGCAGAAACTTGCAGCCTATAGGAAAATTGACCTTATCTATGAGCAGCAGCTCTTACAGCTGAAAAGTACTTTTGATCTCAAGCAGACAAACAAACGACAGAAGGACGAAATAAGCATACAGGCTTCACAGCAGCTCCCCGAAAAGTCCTCTGACACTTTCCTGAAGCTTAATGAACTGGAAGATAAACAGGTTCTTCTGGAGATGCAGAACGAGTCTGTTGAGTCGGCTATACATACTGTCGAAGAGTCCCTCCGGGCTGCAGAGGATAAACTAAAAAACGCAAAACAGAATTACCGCCGTATTGCAGAAAAAACCGAATCCAGGAAGCAGGAAAAAACAGCACCGCCTGCACTTATTCTGGCCGAACTTGCGGTTCGCCTTGCTAGAGAGGAGAGCTGTTATCAAAGATCAATCCTGGAAAATAAAAAAAACCACCGCGAAGCCCATTATCTCATGCAAGAAATTGTTCGGCATAAAATCTCACGGGTCGAGCCTCATGTAAAATTTACAATAAAAGAGCTTCAGGAAAATGTTGTAGAGATCGAAAAAACCGTACTTTCTTTGGAAAAAAGGCTCAAAAAGGCAAAGACGAAAAAAGAATTATTCGATGCGCGCATAATAAATACAAAAGCCCAGCTCAAAAAAAATGCTCTTGATCCAAGTCAAAGACAAGAAAAAGAGCAGGAAGTCCTAACCTGGGAAATTATACGTGATACTCATATGATCGCGCAGGAGGTCCTGAACAGGTGTCTTGAAAACTTAAGCAATCAAAAATCAATATGGCAAAATCGGTACGCCTTGTTTAACAAGACAGAAAAGGTTGATCTTGCCGGTTGGCGACTAAAAGCCGAACAGGCTATCGAAGAGTTAAAACGTGAAAAACAACTTCTACACATACACCAGTCCGAGCGTCAAAACGAGGTACTGACCATCGAGAAGGAATTTAAAGCTGCCAAAGAAAAAACAACCATCACCTGGCACTTTGAAGAGCAGCTGCAGTCTTTAAAAAGACGTGAAAGTCTGTTTAAGGAAGCCCTGCAAAACATTTGGTCAACGCATATAGCCTATGCAAAATTTATGAAGGAAATAGAAAAAACAGAAAATCGAAAAAGCCTCCCGCAGCGAATTATTGGTCTCTGGCCAGGCATTTCTTCTTACTGGCATTATGAGCTGACGGCGGTAGATGATCATCCCATAACCGTAGAAAAGATCATTTTAGCTTTTGTTTTTCTCATAATGGGATTTTTACTATCTCGTTGTCTGACAGCAAAAATGGCAAAACATCTCAATCGGCGTTTTGGTCTTGATGAGGCTGCGACCTTTGCTATCCAAAAGATCACTCATTACCTGCTGCTTGTACTGATAATATTTATTGTCCTTCATATGGTCAGGATTCCCCTGACCTTTTTCACAATCATTGGCGGTGCACTGGCAATAGGTGTCGGTTTCGGCAGTCAGGATATTGTAAACAATTTCCTTAGCGGTCTGATTTTAATGGTGGAACAACCCGCAAAAATAGGGGATATTGTTGATGTAGATAATATATATGGGACCGTAGAATACGTCGGAGCCCGGAGCACCAGGATCAAGACATTTGATAATCTTCGCCTAGTGGTGCCAAACAGCACTCTGCTTCAAAGCAGGCTAATCAACTGGAACCTTTCAGATGACATTGTCCGTCGGGAAATTTTAGTCGGTGTTCAATACGGGACCCCCACCAGAAAAGCGGCTGCTTTAATCCGGCAGGCCGTCAATGAAAATATTTTGGTTGAAAAAGATCCGCAGCCAACCGTTTTGTTATATGATTTTGGTGATAGTGCCCTAATCTTCAAAACACTCATATGGATCAAGATGTCTAAAACAGGAATGGCCCACCAGGATATACTGCAAGTCGAAAGTGAGATACGCTTCCGAATTGACGACTTGTTCAGGCAAAACAAAATTGCAATTGCCTTTCCACAGCG
>CAYLYF010000045.1:0-28745 GCA_964387595.1 uncultured Thermodesulfobacteriota bacterium
TTTGTATATTCCGTAACAGGGCTGCCCGCCCTGCTGGCAGTCATCCCCATTCACGCCAGGCCAAAAGCCCATCAGAAAAATCCTTCCGGCAAATCGTTTGACGCTTTGGCTGATTTTATTATAAACAGGCGCAAAACCTTTTTTTGGGGATCGCTGGTTTTACTGCTGATCCTGACTGCCGGAATTGTTCGAATCGAGCTGGATGATGACTGGGTTCAGTACTTTGATAAACGGTATGCCATACGAAAGGCTGCTGATTTTTCAAAAGAAAACCTGAGGGGCTTTGATATTATAGAATACTCTATGAATTCCGGGGAGTCCGGCGGCATTAACAATCCGGCTTATCTGGACAAATTAGAAGCTTTTGCCAATTGGTACCGGGAACAGCCCGAAGTCGTCCATATTTCCACAGTTACCGATGTATACAAGCGCCTGAACAAGAACATGAACGGAGACAATGAAACGCATTACCGCGTTCCGGCCCAACGAGACCTGGCAGCACAGTATCTGCTGCTGTATGAAATGTCGCTTCCCTTTGGCCTCGATCTAAACAGCCAGATAGATATAGATAAATCAGCGACCCGAATGGTCGTAAGCTTCAATGATACAACAACCCGGGAACTGCGCGAAATGGATGTAAAAGCACGCGCATGGCTAAAAGCAAACGCACCTGAGATGTTTACCTACGGCTCCGGACTCTCGATCATGTGGGCACACATTTCCAAACGAAATATCAACAGTATGCTGGGAGCCTCTTTTCTGGCACTGTTCCTGATTTCAGTTCTGTTGATGTTTGCCATGCGAAGCTTCAAGCTCGGCCTTTTGAGCCTGATTCCGAATCTGTCTCC
Organism: uncultured Thermodesulfobacteriota bacterium; assembly: GCA_964387595.1. Classification (GTDB taxonomy): domain Bacteria; phylum Desulfobacterota; class WTBG01; order CAIYCZ01; family CAIRTM01; genus JAHEEI01. The sequence goes on from CAYLYF010000045.1 coordinate 849, forward strand.
GGCCCTGATGGGTTTCGGACTCTGGGGATATTTGCACAGCCGGGTCGGTCTGGGACTGTCTGTGGTCGTTGCCATGACCCTTGGCATTGTTGTGGACGACACCATACACTTTATGATCAAATATATTCGGGCCCGCAATGAGCTTAAGCTGAAACCGCCCGAAGCAGTTAAATATTCATTCAATACGGTCGGTACCGCCATGCTGGTTACAACCATAGCCCTGGTCTGCGGTTTTATGGTTCTCACCTGTTCCGGTTTTAAGATGAATTCAGAAATGGGCCTGCTTTCAGGCATAACCATAGCCATGGCTTTGATCATGGACTTTCTGTTTTTGCCGACGTTACTGATGAAGGTTGACAAAAAAGATTATTCAAACAATTGATGCTCCCCGCCTACAAGGCGGGGCATCCCGGTAATTAAGATTAATTTCATAGGAGACAAAAATGAAACAATTCATAAATGCACTGTTATTATTTTTAATCATGCCGCTGCTGCTGCCTCAAAACGCTGCGTCCGCTGAAACCCCGGAAGAAAAAGGTCTTGCTATTGCAATGGAAGCCGACCGGCAGGATAACGGATTTAATGACTATACTTCAGACATGCTCATGATCTTAAAAAACAAACACGGCAAGGAGAGTAACCGCAAAATACGCATAAATGCCCTCGAAGTTGAAAATGACGGTGATAAGAGCCTCACCATCTTTGATAATCCAAGAGATGTTAAGGGCACAGCATTTCTGAACTACACCCACAAGATTGGTGATGACGATCAGTGGCTGTATATGCCGGCGCTGAAAAGAGTTAAAAGGATCAGTTCCAGGAATAAATCAGGATCTTTCATGGGCAGCGAGTTTTCCTACGAGGATATTTCCAGCCAGGAAGTGGAAAAATATACCTACCAGTGGATCCGTGATGAAGAATATGAAGGACAGCAGTGTTTTGTTGTTAATTTTTATCCGGTTGATAAAAAAAACTCGGGATATACACGGCAGCTGAACTGGATAGACAAGAAAGAATACCGTCCGCTAAAGACAGAATTTTTTGACAAAAAAAAGTCCCACCTGAAAACGCTCACTTTTTCAGGATACAGGATATATCTGGACAAGTACTGGCGCGCGGACAAACTTCATATGATCAACCATCAGAATGGCAAAAGCACTATTCTTGAATTTTCAAGTTATAAATTTCGAACAGGACTTAAAGCAACCGACTTTAATAAAAACAGCCTGAAACGGGCACGATAGAGGTAAAGGGTCAAAAGCATTGAGTATCCCGATTAACAGATCCGCTATAACATCTGCTAAAAGCCCAATAGGAATATTGCTCCTGATTCTTTTTTTGTTCGCGGCTTACCCCTCCCGGGTCCCGGCTTTTGAACTCACCGGACATCTTGCTGCTGAAGAGAAACTCTTCTTCAACGACCCTCTTTTTTCAAGGCAGCAGCGCAGTGCCGCTTCGTTCGCTGCTCAGCCTGAATTTTATCACGAGTGGGAAAACGGTTTTAGCATCCTGGCAACTCCCTTTTTAAGAATAGACAGCGTCGATGCAGAACGAAGCCACTTTGATATCCGTGAGCTGATTTTTCAGTCGGCCCATGACACCTGGGAGCTGCGTATTGGAATCGGAAAAGTCTTCTGGGGAGTCACCGAATTCGTTCACCTGGTTGATATCATCAACCAGACAGACCTGATCGAGCATATTGACGGAGAGGAAAAGCTGGGCCAGCCCATGGCGCACCTGTCTGTTGTGCAGAACTGGGGCGTTGTTGACCTGTTCGTTCTGCCTTTTTTTCGTGAGCGCACTTTTCCCGGCAGAAGAGGCCGCCTTCGCTCCCGAATTGTGGTGGATACAGATCACGTAAAATATGAAAGCGGCGCAAAACAGCACCCTATAGACCTGGCTATACGCTACAGTCATACCCTGGGTGACTGGGATTTCGGAATTTATCATTTTGCCGGGACCGGGAGAGAACCGGGCTTTGATTTAAAGATCAATTCTCAAGGCCGGCTTCGCCTGACGCCTTATTACGAACAGATCAGACAAACCGGACTTGATGTTCAAAGCGTTTACGGCAACTGGCTTTATAAACTCGAGGCCCTTTACAGAACCGGCCAGGATGACAGTTTTTTTGCCTGCGTCGGCGGCTTTGAATACACCTTTGTAAATATGGCATCAAGCGGTCTTGACCTGGGTCTGATCGGAGAGTGGGCTTATGATGAAAGAAACAATAAGTGCACGACCGGATTTGATAATGACGTAATGGCCGGAGCCCGCCTGGCGTTTAATGACCTTGCCAGCACCGAAGCACTGGCAGGCATTATTCAGGATATGAACAGCACCGCCACCACCTTTAGCCTTGAAGCCAGCAGAAGACTCTCCAGCCACTGGAAGATCAGCATCAATGCGTTCTTTGTCTTTAAATCATCGGACAGCGACATAATCTATGATCTGCGCAATGACGATTATTTTCAAATCGAACTTTTTTATTATTTTTAACAGAAAACGATCAGTAGAAAACCGTAACAAAAACCTGAAAGTAAAATTTTATCTTATGTTAACTTTTTTAAAACAACAGTCAGAGAAAGGTGGCATTGATGATAATAAAATTTAAAATAAAAATGAACGTCCAACATCGAACATCGAACTTCCAACGTTGAATAAAAAATCAACCACAAAGATCGAATGATTATTTTTTGTTTGCAGGGTCATTTTTTCCATTCATAATTCGATGTTAAACGTTCGGTGTTCGACGTTCATCTATTTACTTGTTTTTGCTGTTCCGATAGGCACGACGCTTACTTCTGCAAGGGCCATAATAAACTCCCAACTAACAGCTAATAGCTAATAGCTAATAGCCGATTTCATAATATATTCAGCCTTGAAAACATTCCTAAAAACCATCTCCTGAATGTCTTTCATGGAACCTTCAAGTAAAAAATCAAGTATTGAAGGTTTTTCTTTGACAGGATAGATAACCCTGGGTTCGCCCTCTATTCCTGCGATAACCGCTGCTCTTTTAATAGCATCCTGAAGATTACCCAGCTCATCCACAAGGCCCAGCTCTCTTGCCTGCTCACCGGAGAATATCCTGCCGTCAGCAATAGCAGCCACACTTTCCCGATCAAGGCTTCGCCCCAGGGCCACGGCATCAATAAACTGAGAGTGGATAGAATCGATCACCCCCTGAATAAGATCGCGCTCAGCAGCAGCAATCTCACGGGTCGGAGACAGAATATCCTTATACTTACCGCTCTTTATAACCACACTTTTCAGCCCTATTTTACCAATGAGTTCCTCTACATTCACAAACTCAATAATAACGCCGATACTGCCGGTTATTGAGCCCGGATTGGCAATTATTTTATGAGCGGCACAGGCGATATAATACCCGCCGGAGGCTGCAACAGAACCGAATGAGGCTACAATCGTCTTTTTATCCCTGAGTTTTATAAGCTCTTCATATATTTCCTGTGATGGCGCAACACTTCCCCCGGGAGAATCGATCCTAAGTACAATCGCCTTTGTTTCAGGATCTTTTTTAAGTTTCTCAAGCTTTTCAATTACAGGGCCGGAATCCATGATGACGCCTTTTATTTCGAGAACAACAACCTTTTCTCCGCCGATAAGATAACTCTGCAGAGTGTTGTAGTTTCCGATCCCCCAAAGACATATGGCAAAGAATACACATAGAAAAGAAATGATTAAAAAACCGAACAAAAAAGGATGTTTTTTCATAAGCAAAATCACTATCTAAGTTGTTAAAGGGTAAAAAAAGAGGGAAGGAGAACTCTCTCCTTCCCTCTGTTTATTTTAAATAAACACCAATTTACGACTCATCTTTTTTTTCATCAGCGTCAGCTTCCGGTTCTGCGTCAGAAGCCGGGGTTTCTGCTTCTGCAGCCGGAGCTGCTTCAGCCGGCTCAGCTTCAGCTTCTACTTCAGGAGCCGCAGCTTCTTCTGCTACAGGCTGTGTTTCTTCTACTTCAGGAGCTGCAACTTCTTCTGCTACAGGCTGCGCTGCTTCTACTACAGGAGGCGCTGCTTCTTCCGCAGGAGCTGCTGCTTCTACTACAGGAGGCGCTGCTTCTGCTGCAGGAACTGCTTCCGCCTTAGCCGCCGCTGCGCTTTCAGCCCGCATCACATCACCTAGAGTGGCGGTAGATGCATCTTTTTCATCTTCCAGATAATTATCTATATCTTTTTTCTCAAGAGCATCTTTTAACTCTCTTAAACTTAAACCGATCTTTCTGCTGCGCTTATCAATACTGATAATAAGGGCTTCCAGATCCTCACCCACAGTGGCCAACTCTTTAAGGCTGCCTGCCTTATCTTCGCCTATTTCAGACACATGGATAAGACCTTCAACACCTTCTTCTATTTCAAGAAAAATTCCAAAATCAGTAATATTGGTGACCACACCTTTTACCACCTGGCCGCGTCTGTATTTCTTAGGAACGATTTCCCAGGGATCCGGCTCAAGCTGTTTAATACCCAGAGAAAATCTTTCATTATCTTTATCAATACTCAGTACAACAGCCTTTACAATTTCACTCTTCTTATAGATCTCAGCCGGATGTTTGATCTTCTGAGTCCAGGAAATATCCGAGATATGAACCAGTCCATCAATGCCCTCTTCCAGTCCAAGAAAAACACCAAAATCAGTGATGTTTTTAATAGCACCTTCTACGATGGTACCGATCGGGTATTTTTCCTCGATGGCGGTCCATGGATTCGGCTCAAGCTGCTTTAAGCCGAGAGAAATTCTCTTCCGGAGCACATCCATGTCAAGAACAACGGCCTCAACAACATCAGCGATCGAAAGGATCTGTGAAGGATGTTTGACCTTCTTTGTCCATGAAAGTTCGGAAATATGGATAAGACCCTCAACACCTTCTTCCAGTTCGATAAACGCACCATAATTGGTAATATTAACGATCTTACCTGAGATACGGCTGCCCACAGGATATTTTTCTGCAACAACTTCCCAGGGATTAACCTTCATCTGTTTATAACCCAGGGCGACCCTCTGATTTTCCTCATCATAAGAAAGAATCTTTACATCAATCTCATCTCCGATGGTAAAGTAATCCCTTGGAGAAGTGATCCTCCCCCAGGAAATATCAGTCACATGCAAAAGTCCGTCAATTCCGCCAAGATCAATAAACACACCATAATCAGTGATATTTTTAACAATACCTTTAAGTATCTCACCGACTTTGATCTTCTTCAGGGTTTCGCCTCTTAAGCTTTCTCTTTCTTTTTCAAGGATGGCACGTCTTGAAAGAACAATGTTTCCGCGTTTCTTGCTGAGCTTTAGAATCTTAAAATCAAAATTCTTACCCATAAGACTGTCCAGATCACGGATGGGATGAAGATCGACCTGTGAACCCGGCAAAAATGCCTTGAGGCCGATATCAACAGAAAGACCGCCTTTAATACGGGAGATAACGGTACCTTCGATGATGCCATCATCTGCATAGATGTCATTAATCTTATCCCATACCAGCATCCTGTCAGCTTTTTCCTTGGAAAGGCTCATCATGCCGTTTTCATTTTCCCAGTCTTCCACAAAGACATCCACACTGTCACCTTCCTTAACTTTTAAGGTGTGACCATAGTCCATAAACTCACCTACCGGGATCTGACCTTCTGACTTGAAACCTACATCCACCACCACAAAATCGGACGTTATCTGAATAATCCGTCCCTTTGCAACCTCACCGATCTGGATCTTTCCGTCTTTTAAACTCTCTTCAAAGAGCTGTGCAAAACTGAGCTCTTCATCCGTATCCGTTACGGGTACAGACTCCTGGGTTACTGCTTCTTCATTGTTAGTTGGTTGGTTCATTAATTTATTTCCTCTCTTCCGTTTTTTATTTATGACATTGAATCCGTACCGGATTCGACCTTCCCTGCGATCTCCTCAAGAACTTCTTCAATTGACATCGAAGTGGTATCTATTATAACGGCATCTTCTGCCGGCTTCAGCGGAGACAAAGCCCTTGTGGTATCGTCTTTGTCCCTTTTCTCTATATCCCGAAATATTTTAATATAACTTACTTCTACTTTTTTATCAACAAGTTCTTTATGCCTTCTTTTTGCCCGCTCATCCGCACTTGCATCCAGATAAAATTTAAACCTCGCATTGGGGAAAATGACCGTTCCGGCATCTCTTCCATCAACCACGATATTTCCCTCTTTTCCGGCTTCTCTCTGCAGAGAAACAAGGGCCTCTCTCACGGGTTTTTCTGCTGAAACTCTCGATGCCAGCATACTTATTTCCGGAAGTCTTATGGCATCTGTCACATCCACGCCGGATGAAAAGACCCTTTGGCCGACTTCCCCCTGTTTAAATGAGATTTTAATATCTTCGCACAGACTTTTAAGCCCTTCCGGATCATCCGGACGGATCCCTCTGTTTTTCGATTCCAGTCCCACAACCCTGTACATGGCACCGGTATCCAGATATATCATTCTTTTTCTCTTTGCCAGGGCTTTACCGATAGTGCTTTTTCCGGAGCTGCCGGGCCCGTCTATCGTTATGATAAAATCCTTGTCCATCAATTCTTTCCAGTTTTTACAGAGATTAAGAAACTAAAATATTTTGCAGACCCTTTATAAACCGTTCGTTTTCTGAAGGAAGGCCGATACTGACTCTTATATATTCCCCCATTTTAAAGCTTTCCATGTTTCTAACCAGGATCCCCGATTTCATCAGCCTTTCACATATTTTTCCGGCATCCGCCCCCAGCTTTAGGGTAACAAAATTGGCCTGGGATCTAATAAACTCAAGGTCAAGCCTTTTAAGCTGTTCATACATATATGAAAGCCCGGCCGCATTATTTTCTGTTGTTTTTCTGATATGATCAAGATCATCAAGCGCCGCTAGAGCCGCCTTCTGGGCAAGACTGTTTGCATTAAACGGTTCCCTTACCTTTTCCATCTGATTCACAAGACTCTCATGCGCAAAGGCATAACCGATCCTTAAACCGGCAAGACCATATGCTTTTGAGAAAGTCCGCAGAACAATAATATTATTTTTATCCTTTATATACCCTATAGAATCAGGACAATCACGGTCTGTTACATACTCGAAGTAAGCCTCATCCATTACAACGATCACATCTTCGGACAGATCATCCATAAACTTTTTAAAAACATCCGCTTTAACGATCGTCCCTGTGGGATTGTTTGGATTACTGATAAAAACAAGTTTGGTCCTGTCTGTTACTTCAGATAAAACAGCATCAAGATCAAAACAAAAATCTTTCAGACCCGCCTCTTTTATTCTTCCGCCAAAAACGCTGCCCATAATACGGTATAAAAGGAAGGTAGGATCACAGGTAATGATCTCTTCTTCCGGCAGAAGAAAAGTCATCAGGATGAACTGTACCAGCTCATTTGAACCGTTCCCCAGGATGATCTGTTCAGGAAGAACCGCATATTTTTCAGCCAGTTTCTGTTTAAGATAGTAAGCACTGTTGTCCGGATAAAAGTTAACCTGGCCCGCAGAATCACATATTGCCTTTACGGCAAAAGGAGAAGGTCCAAGACTGTTCTCATTTGAATTCAGCTTTACAACATCTGTGATCCCAAGCTTCCGTTTAACCTCATCTAAAGGCGTTCCGGGAGGATAGAGCATTGCATTTTTAATATAATCAGGAACTAACTTTTTCATAATAATTACTATTCCGCTGGCGTTATACTCATCGGATACGATCCGAGAACTTTCATAAACTGTGATTGAGCAGCAAGACTGTCAATCGCTTTTTTAATAACCGGTTCATCCCTATGCCCTTCAATATCAATAAAGAAAATATATTCCCACGCTTTCTTTCTAAACGGCCTTGACTCGATCTTTGTCAGGTTAATACCATTTTCAGAAAAAGGCAGCAAAAGATTGTGCAGTGCACCGACACCGTCTCTGATCGAATACATCAGTGACGTCTTGTCTTTTCCGGAAAGACCCGGTGATTTCTTCCCGATCACCCAGAACCGGGTGTAATTATGAGGATTATCCTCTATTCTTGCTTTAAATACAGGAATTCGGTAAGTCTTTGCAGCAAACTCACTGGCAATTGCAGCCGCACCCTTTTCCTCTTTTGCTGTTTTAGCGGCAAGGGCAGTACTTAAGGTCTCCATTATCTCAACATGGGGGAGATTACGTGTAATCCAGGTATAACACTGTGCAATTGCCTGAGGGTGAGAATATATGATCTTTATATCCTCAAGCTTTTCCTCATTTGACAACAGACACTGGGAAATACTCAGCATGACTTCAGCACATATCTGCAATGGAGAATCAAAGAACATATCAAGCGTCAGGTTAACCACCCCTTCAGTTGAATTTTCAATAGGAACAACCCCATAATCCGCCCTTCCCCTTTCAACTTCATCAAAGATGTCTGGAACATCCCGGGAAGGTATAAAATTAGCCGCCTGTCCAAAATGTTCTATTGAGGCAATGTGACAAAAGGTTGCTTCAGGACCCAGACATGCTATTTTCAAAGGCTTCTCCATTGCCAGAGATGCTGAAATTATTTCCCTGTAAACCGGCCGAATCGCATTTTCCGGAAAAGGACCCGTATTTTTTCCAATCAGACGTTTATATATCGCCTCTTCCCTTTCAGGAACATGAAAAACTATTTTGCCCTCTTGTTCTTTGACTCTACCGACTTCAAGCACAAAACCCGCTCTCTTGTTCAAAAGTTCGAGGATCTGATCGTCAATCTTATCTATCTCATCTCTTAAAATAGGTAGTTTCATATTTTTGTCTGTCATTTTTCACCTGTAAAATTATTGGTTTATTTATAAGGACAGAACGTCTGTCCTGAAAAATCATTAAACGAATTATTATATAAGGGATAACAAGCTGTTTCAACCTTTTTTATACCTCTTTTTCAAAAATATTTATAATTATTAAATTGGAGATTAAGGCTAAAGAATTTGGTAAATTACAGCTAAACATTAAAGATGCTATATTTCTTCTTTATATATAGTTTTAATTTTAATATACTTAAAAAAACAAGGACCTTTATAACAGAATCTGCCATGAAAACTGCTTTTCTTTCAGACGTACACAGCAATCTTGAAGCTCTTATTGCCGTCGTTTCTTCTCTCAGAGAAAACCGGATAGATACAGTCATTTTTCTTGGAGATATTGTAGGATACGGTGCAGACCCAAACGAGTGCATTCGTTTAATTGACGAGATATCAGACATCATTCTGGTTGGTAATCATGACTGGGCCTGTGCCGGAAAAAATAACATCGAAAGTTTTAATCCCCGGGCAAAAGAAGCAGCACTGTGGACAAGAAATAAACTGACCGATAAAAACAGAGCCTTCCTTTTGTCACTTCCCCTAAAAGAAAAAACGGATACTCGTGTTTATGTGCACTCAACTCCCTATTTTCCTGAAAGCTGGGACTATGTCCCAAACACAGAAAAAGCACAGGTCTGTTTTGAAAGTTTTTCTCAAAAATTCTGTTTCCTGGGGCATACACACATCCCGGTAATTTTCATACTGGAAAACAGAGATCAAGTAATTAAAGAAAAAACCGGTGAAATAATCATCCGTGAAGATTCAAGATATATTATCAACTGCGGAAGTGTCGGACAGCCAAGAGATAAAAATACGCTTGCCTGTTATGGAATATATGACTCTGAAAAAGAGAAGTTCTCTATTAAAAGAGTTGCGTATGACATTAAAAAAACCCAGAAAAAAATAATTGAGGCAGGTCTTCCGCCATTTCTTGCCAAAAGGCTTGAGCTGGGCAAATAGAAAAGTACATTGCGGTAAGAAAAAAGTGTATAAAATTTAAAATAAAAATGAACGTCCAACATCGAACTTCCAACGTTGAATAAAAAATCAACCACAAAGATCGAATGATTATTTTTTGTTTGCAGGGTCATTTTTTCCATCCATAATTCGATGTTAAACGTTCGGTGTTCGACGTTCATCTATTTACTTGTTTCACGCCAGGCTCTCTGCACTTTGCTATCGGTTAATATTTTACTTCTTTCAAAAACAATCCCCGGGCAGGTGCTGTAGCACCAGCAAAAATCCTGTTCTTTTTCCCAAGCACATCATCGACCCAGGCGGGCACCTGTTTTCCCCTGCCCACATCAGCAAGTGACCCCATAATATTTCTTACCATATGTTTTAAAAAGGAACTTGCCTGTATCTCAAAGAGTAAAATATGTTTACCCGCCTTTTTAAAACGGACCCGGGTAATCTCCCGGACAGGGTTAACCGCCTCCTTATCAGCCCCCTGAAACGATGAAAAGTCATGTACACCAATAAGAGCGCCGGCTGCTTTTTCCATGGCTTTCACATCAAGGGGTTTAAAAATATGCCAGGAATACCGGCTGTAAAAAGGGGAACGCTCCGTTAAGTTCCAGATAAAATACCAGTAGGTTCTGCTTTTTGCACTAAAACGGGAATGAAATTCCGGATCCATATCGATAGCATCAGTTATTAAAATATCGTCCGGCAGGAGACTGTTTAAGCCTTTTTTTATGGTGTCCAGATCAATTAATGAGTCAGAGTTAAAATGAGCCACCTGTCCAAGGGCATGAACGCCGGCATCTGTCCTGCCCGAACCATGAAGCTTTACTTCGTTGTTCACAATCGTTGATACCGCATTCTGAACTGTCTTCTGGACAGTCCTGTCCTCTTTTTGGATCTGCCAGCCATGATAGTCCGTACCGTCAAATTGTATTTTAAGCTTAATATTTCTCACTAAATTGCCTTAATTCTAGACTACATTTTTTAAGTCGTAACAAAGTATCCATTTGAACGCCACAGGATCCGTCGTCAGTAGTCTGTTGCAACGGACTACAAACAATTGACAACTGACCCTGATTTAGCGACTATTCTTTGCTAGATCAACTTTCTTTTTCCGTTGACCGTGTTTAATAATAATGATAATTTATCATAATTAGTTAATAATTTGGAGGATAATATTTTGGAAAAAATCAAGATCGGCATTCCAAAAGGAAGTCTTGAAAAAGCAACTATCGAACTGTTCAGGAAATCAGGATGGAATATTTCAACAAGTTCCCGCAGCTATTTCCCCAGCATAGATGACGATAATATCTCCTGCTCTCTGGTCCGGGCACAGGAAATGCCGAGATTTGTAGAAAATGGAACCCTTGACCTGGGTCTCACCGGCAAAGACTGGGTATTTGAAAATAATTCTGATGTGGTCGTTGTACAGGACCTCATCTACTCAAAAGTATCTACAAAATCGGCCAAATGGGTTCTGGTCGTAAAAGAGGATTCACCGATTAAAGAGCTAAAAGACCTTCAGGGGAAAAAGATATACACAGAGCTGGTAAACTTCACAAAAAAATATTTCAGTGAAAAAAACATTGATGTTGATGTGGAATTTTCCTGGGGTGCAACCGAAGGCAAAGTTGTTGAAGGTCTCGCTGATGCAATCGTAGAAGTCACCGAAACCGGGAGCACCATAAAAGCCCACGGCCTTAAAATAATACACGAGCTTTTAGAGACAAACACACAGCTCATTGCCAATAAAAAGGCTTGGGAAAATCCTCAGAAAAAAGAAAAAATACAGCAGATCTCACTTCTTCTGAGCGGTGCTTTAAGAGCTGACGGAATGGTGGGGCTTAAAATGAATATTCCAAAGGACAAGATCGACAGGATCATTAATGTACTTCCAAGCCTTACAGCACCTACGGTTGCAAACCTGTATAACACCGACTGGTTTTCCGTTGAGACGATCATTTCCGAGTCAAAAGTCAGAGAGCTTGTACCTGCTCTCCTTAAAGAGGGAGCTGAAGGAATAATAGAATATCCTTTGAATAAAATCATATAATATGAGCGAACTCACCTGGATAGAAATTTCAAAAAGCGCCCTTGAAAACAACATCCAGCAGCTCCGTAAAATAATCGGTAAGGAAACGATCCTGTGCCCCTGTGTGAAGGCAAATGCATACGGGCACGGCCTGATCGAAACCTCAAAACTATTTCTGGATGCGGGTGCAGACTGGCTGTCTGTTAATTCAGTGTACGAAGCAGGATCTCTACGTAAAGCAGGAATATCAGCACCTCTTTATATTCTCGGATACGTCCCCCTTGACAGTGTTCAGCTTGCCATTAAACTCAACTGCCGCCTTGTTGTTTATAACCCTGACACACTGAAATCCATAGCAGCAGCAGCGAACACCGGAAATACCGCAAAAATACACCTAAAGGTCGAGACCGGCACAAACAGACAGGGCATTTCACTCAACAGCCTGAAAGCTTTCGCACAAACTGCAAAAGACCTTAAAGGTATAGAAATAGAAGGACTCTCAACCCACTTTGCAAACATTGAAGACACAACGGATCATTCGTATGCCGAGCTTCAGCTAAAACATTTTGAGGCTTCGGCCGCTTCCCTTAAAAAAGCCGGGATCAACATCCCGTTACTACACTGCGCAAATTCAGCCGCAGTCATTCTTTTTAATAAAACACATTTTCAGATGGTGCGTCCCGGTATTGCCTGTTACGGAATGTGGCCTTCACCGGAGACCTATGATGCATACACCCATGAAATAAAAAATGGTTTTCATCTCTCCCCTGCCCTGACCTGGAAAGCAAAGATCGCACAGGTCAAAAACATACCTAAAGGAGAGCCCATTGGGTACGGATGCACCTATACGGCTGAAAAGGACACAAATCTTGCCATTATACCTGTTGGCTATTACGACGGCTTTGACAGAAGCATTACCCATGGGCATGTCCTTATCAACGGTCAAAAAGCCCCGGTCCGCGGCAGAGTATGCATGAACATCATCATGGCAGATATTACCGGCATCCCGGGTGTCAAAGCGGAAGATGAAGCGGTGCTTATGGGCAGAAATGGTGATGAAGTCATCACTGCAGAAGATTTTGCCGCCTGGGCCGGAACCATCAATTACGAAGTGACCACCCGGATCAATGAAAGAATACCGAGGATCATTGTCAAATAAAAAGCATCCCCTCGATCAGTTCTGTACATCATAATATTATCTGCAGTAATTATCCACGGCTAAAAGCCGTGGCCTTAGTCTGGTTCCCAAAGGGGACCGTAGAAAAAGGATACTCCACGCAGCTAGCTGCGAAGCGCATCTCGGTAATTATTTTTAATTTTAGATTAGTAACGTTCAACCCTTCGACCAGGCTCCCCGCGACAAGCTCAGGACAGGCAGGATAGGCATCGAATGATGAATGGGAAAAATGAAGAAGCAAACGTATGATCTTGAAGAACGGTTCTTCAACAATAACTTCTTTTTCGACTATCTTCTTTCATTCCGAATAAAACCTTATATTAATTTCAAAAGAATGATAAGCTTCTTAGTTAAAAATTATAGATCAATTATATATATAAAGTGTCAATGAGAGGTGCCAATTAAGTACTTGACAAAACATCTCTTTACCGATTACTTTCATTTAAATAACTTTGTAATTTTACTGCTATAAATATATAATCGCCAAAATTTATGGAAAAATCACAAGAAAAACGCTGGCATGCTGTTTACCTGAAATCAAGATATGAATTCAAGGTTGAAAAAAAATTTGCTGAAACAAATATTGATACATTTTTGCCGGTAATTGAAAGACTGCGGCACTGGAAAGACCGGAAAAAGCTGGTCACCTTCCCGCTTTTTCCGGGATACATTTTTGTCCATATACCGGATGATTATAACAGCACGCTATCAGTTATTAAAACCTCCGGTGTGGTCCGTTTTTTAACTTTAGAAGGAAAACCTGCGCCCATACCTGAAGAACAGATAAACTACTTTAAAAAACTGGTAGAAAATAAAAAGCAGATCGACCCTCACCCATACATCACTGAGGGGCAAAGGGTAAGAATCACATCCGGACCGCTTGCCGGTGTGGAAGGAATCTTGATGGAAAAACGGACCCAGAACCTGCTGATTCTATCAATTGACCTTCTTAAACAGGGTGCATCCGTAAAAATAGACGCATTTGATATCGAACCGGTGTGAAGAGAGCAACTTAAGTACTTAAAGTACTTAAAGTACTTGAAGTATTTAAAGTACTTAAAGTACTTGAAGTACTTGAAGTACTTGAAGTACTTGAAGTACTTTAGGCACTTTAACTTACTTTAGGCACTTTAACTTACTTTAGGCACTTTAGATATTTTTATTACTTATGGAAAATAAAGAGTTCGCAGAAAAACTTGAAATCCGTACCAGAAAATTTGCTGTCAGCATAATTAAGCTGTCAGTGAAAATACCAAATACTTCCGAGGGAAGGGTAATAAAAAACCAATTAACAAAATCAGGAACATCAATTGGTGCTAATTACAGAGAAGCAAATCGTTCAAGGAGCAAGGCTGATTTTAAAAATAAAATAGGAATTTGTGCAAGTGAAGCAAATGAGACGCTATACTGGCTTGAAATTATCTCTGATATGCAATGGATGCTGCCTGAAGAGTTTGAACCTGTTTGCAATGAGAGCAGAGAATTGTTGGCCTTATTAACATCAATTGGCAAAAAGTTGTCTTAACTTAACAATACATCTCTAATTTATATTTCAGCAATTTAAGTACTTAAAGTACTTAAAGTACTTAAAGTATTTAAAGTATTTAAAGTATTTAAAGTTATGGTTCTTCAGGCACTTTAACTTACTTTAGGCACTTTAAATACTTTAGGCACTTCAAGTACTTTAGGCACTCTAACTTACTTCAGGCACTTTAAATACTTTAGGCACTTCAAGTACTTCAGGCACTTTAACTTACTTTAGGCACTCTAAATGAACCTCCTGATCATAACCCAAAAAGTCGACCGCAATGATGGTGTACTTGGGTTTTTTCATAACTGGATAGTTAAGTTTGCTGCTGAATTCGATTCTTTGATCGTTATCTGCCTTGAAAAAGGAGAGTATGACCTGCCCAAAAACGTAAAAGTTCTAAGCCTTGGGAAAGAAAATGGAAGATCAAGACTGAAATATACTGTTAATTTTTTCAGACACATTATCCGCGAACGAAAAAAATACGGTGCGGTTCTGGTCCACATGACCCCCATCCATATTCTTCTTGGAAAATTCCTCTGGCAGCTGTGGCATAAAGAGATCTTCATGTGGTACAATCATGAAGTCGGAAACCGTATTGCAGGATCAGCGGTAAAATCCGTTAATGCTGCTTTCTACACCTCTGCCTTTTCCTTTTGTGCTCAGTTTAAAAACGCCATACAGATGCCGGCCGGGGTTGACACAGACCATTTTATCCGGGATCAAAATATCTCAAAGAAAGAGAACTCAATCCTCTGCCTGGGAAGAATATCGCCCATTAAAAAAATTGATATTCTGATCGAAACAGCAAAACTGCTTAAAGCTGAAAATATAGATTTTTCTCTGGCTGTTGTCGGAGACCCCCTTGAAGAACACAGAAACTATCTTGAAACACTAAAAGAATCATCAGAAGGTCTGGAGCAGCAAGGTCTTTTAAAATACCACGGCAATATCGCAAACTACAAAACACCTGAGATCTACAACAAAAGTCAGATCTATGTCAACCTCTCCCCTTCCGGTCTTTTTGACAAGACCATCCTTGAAGCAATGGCCTGTGAGACCCTGGTTCTGGTTTCGGGACAGGCATTTAAAGGCGCAATTGATGAGAGGTTTATCTTTAAGGAAAACGACCCGACTGATCTGGCAGAAAAGATCAAAAGCCTTTTTGCTCTGTCAAAAGAAAATAAAACAACATTTGGAAAAGAATTAAGACAGTTCGCAGTTGATAATCACAGCCTTAAAGAACTGGCATCACGCCTTAGAGAAACTGTTTTGCAGAACCGTTAAGCGTTATCCACTTAATGATGAATTATCAAAACAATATCCTGCACTCTTATCATTAACCTCAGACCATATACATTTCTAAAGCCACACATGATTTATACCAAGATATAATAAGTAAATCACCTTTCTTCCGAACCCTACTCAAAATTTATTCCACAAATTCCAACCTGTAATTAGACTCCATATTTTTCTTCAGTTGTATGCTTTTACCCTTTGTGATATAATTTTTCGTTAACATAAAAACACTAAAATAAACATTTAGACCCTTAAAGGAACAATTACCCCATGGAAACATCACAGAGCATCAATAAAAACCTACCGGAAATTGAGACTTATGAAACCCATGAAGATTTCAGAAACCTTGCAACCCAAAGCCTTGAATCAAAAGAAAAAGCCATATATTACATGGGAAGTGTTGAAAACCTGGCTGCAGTCTTTGACGAGGAATATGACAGAGGATATTATATTCCCACAAGAATGGAACGGGACATATTTTTAAAGATGCTTATCCCTGAAACGCCTGCCATGATAGAATACCAGGGAAGAGATTCTAATGAACACAGAGAAACCCGTTTCTTAAAAGAAGAACTTTTAATAGATAATTCAATTATGCTCTATGATGATAAAGTTATCTTCTTCTCGGATGCAGAAGAAAAATATGCGCTTTCAATGAGCTCCGGATCAATCGCAAAGAGCATGAAAAAGATTTTTAACAACGCATGGCAAACATCTTAATATTCCTTCATAAATGCACAAGCTGTACCGGCATATTTAAATACGGCCGGTACAGTTCTTTCACTTGACACAAGCCTACCCTTTACCCTATACTGCCTTCACAAAACCAGCCAACAACAGCACTAAATAAATGATAAAAAACATCCTAGACAACCCCGAACTGGATAAATACAAAACATCTTTTCAATCTGCCCAAACCATCTTTCTGGAAGGCGATTCCACCCAGGACCTGTATATCCTTCTCGACGGTAAAATTGATATTTTTAAAGGCAATAAACAAATCGCCGATATCTCAGACTCCGGATCTTTATTCGGCGAGATGTCTTTTCTTTTAGGTTCAAAAAGAACAGCAACCTTAAAGGCAAACAGAGACGTAAATGCACTTTGCATCCCGAAAGACGATATAACCGATTTTCTAGGTAAATTTCCGGATATCGCGCGTGAAATATCTATCATCCTGGCACAGAGACTTGATGAGACCAACCGTGTTTTGTACGGACTAAAGGGATTAGGCGATCAGATCCCGGATGCCGTTATCATGACGGATAAAAATAACCGGATCCTTACCTGGAACACAGCCGCTGAAAAACTTTACGGCCGTGACCGTGATCAGATAAATGGAAACAGTGTTGAAGAGATATATGAAGACCCTAAAGCTTATAATGAGTTCTTAAATGATGTTCAGTCCCAATATGCGGTACGGGAAAGGATTCTGAAGGTAAAACACCCGGAAAAAGGGACCTTATCTGTCTCCACCAGTACTACCATCCTACACGACGGACACCATAATTTTCAGGGGGTACTCTCGATCGGCAGAGATGTAACCGCCGTACAAAAGTTAAAACAAAGCCAGCGCTGGACAACCTACTGGCTCATACCGCTGATTATCGTTATTTTTATTCTCGGCGCAGCCGGTTTCTTTGCCATTCCCTATATCACAAAGGGATATCATACCGTTGATACTAAAAAACAGGATCTGAGGAACCATCTGGCAAAGGACTACCTGGTATTAAAATCACTGCTCTCAGGCTGCTTTGAACCCGGAAAAACAAATACAGCAAGACAGACCCTAAAAGAATTTTTTGATATACAGGAAAAAAAGAACCTGCCCTACACCGGGGTTCTTTTGTTAAATACAGACTTAACTGTCATAAATGCATATTCTATCCAAAAAGATACAGACCCGGAACAGCTGATCGGTTCAAGTTACGGCGGGATAGCATTCACTGAGTCCGAAGACTCTATCCACTCTGTTCTAAGCCTTTACCGCTCAAGCAGCAATGACCCCCAGGGCAAAAAAGGAATTGAAATCGCTTTCAGGACATACGATGCGGATAATTTTATCGGCTGGCTGGTCTTCCAGATGGATGTAAATAAACTCGAATCAGTATTTGAGATCGATATCGAAGCTCTAAAAAAATTCCGGTTTAAAAAACCATGAAAACCAAATTAACTCCAAACAGCCATTACTCCATTAAAAAAGGGGCTGGAGACACGACTGTCCTGCAGCTTAACGGCAGAATAGATACGGAAAGCTCCGACAAGATCATCAAAGGCCTTATCCGGACATTTAAAAAACGATTAAACACAAAGCTCATTGTTGACCTTAAAAATGTAAATTACCTTGATGATTACGGCGCCATGCTGCTGGTGGAGATAAAGAAACTCATCACCGCAAACAATGGCTCTTTTACGATTGAAAATGCCGGCGATGAAGTTAATGAAATGCTCGAAAGCCTCAATTTCTCATCTCTGGGCAGGCAGGATCCCTTCACCCGGGAACGATCTCCGAATATATTTATCCGGCTGGGTGATGCCGCCATCAGCTACTTTTCCGACCTGAAAGACATGTGCATTTTCATCGGATCTGTGTGTCTGGCGCTTCTTTATACCTTAAGACATCCCAGATCTCTACGCGTAAACGACACCATTGACTACATGCAGAAAACAGGGGTTGATGCCCTGCCCATCGTCGGACTGATCAGCTTCCTTTTAGGTCTGATTATGGCCTTCATGTCTTCGGTATCGCTTCAGCAGTTCGGCGCAAATATTTACGTGGCCTCACTGGTGAGCCTTTCCATGGTCCGCGAGCTGGGCCCGATCATGACCGCCATTATCGTTGCCGGCAGATCAGGGTCTGCTTTTGCTGCTGAAATCGGTACCATGAAAATAAATGAAGAAGTAGATGCCCTTTTTACCATGGGATTTGATACCAGCCGTTTTCTGGTGGTGCCCAAAGTCCTTGCTGCTGTTGCAGTGGTACCCATACTTGCTCTTTTTTCTGATATTTTTGCAATTACAGGCGGTCTTATTGTTGGAGTGGGCATGCTTGACCTGACCGCCAATGCCTATCTGACCCAGACATTTAAAACCCTGACCCTGTTTGATGTGGTATGGGGTGCGTTTAAATGCGGGATCTTTGCCTTTTTAATCGCGCTTATCGGATGTTTAAGAGGCTTTCAGGTGAAAGGTGGCGCTGCATCTGTGGGCCAGGCCACGACATCATCTGTTGTGAGCAGTATATTTTTAGTAATATTATCCGACTCTATCTTTGCAGTCGTATTAAGATACTGGAGCTAAAAAATGTCTCGTGAGCCGGTTATAAAAGTCCGTAACATGACCGCAGGATATGATGAAACCGTCATTCTAAATAACCTTTCCTTTGATATTTATGAAGGCGAGATATTCGTTATCCTGGGCGGAAGCGGCTGCGGAAAATCCACCCTTCTAAAACACCTGGTGGGACTGATTCCGCCCATGTCAGGAAATATCATCATTGACAATGATGACATCTGCAGCTGTAATGAAGAGACCTTCAGTAATGTCTTGAAAAAAGTCGGTATCCTTTACCAGAGCGGCGCCCTGTTCGGCTCAATGACCCTGGCTGAAAATATTGCGCTTCCCATGAGAGAATACACAAATCTTCCTGAAAGTGCGATCCAAACCCTGGTCAAGATGAAACTCAGTCTGGTTAACCTGGATGGATTTGAAAACCACCTGCCCTCTGAGATCAGCGGCGGCATGAAAAAAAGGGCCGGCCTTGCCCGTGCCATGGCACTGAACCCCAAGATCCTGTTCTTTGATGAACCTTCAGCCGGTCTTGACCCGATCTCATCCATTGATCTTGACAACCTTATCCTTCACTTAAACAAAGTACTGGGGACCACCATGGTCATCGTCACCCATGAGCTGGACAGTATCTTCACAGTTGCACAACGTGTTATCATGCTTGATAAAAGAACCAAGGGAATCATCGCAGATGGGGATCCGAAACACCTTCGCGATCATTCCCAGAACCAGTTTGTAAAACAGTTTTTTAACCGTCTACCCAGTCAAAAGGATATGACAGGAAAGGAATTTACATAATGGCATCTCAGAAAACAAAATTTACCGTGGGTCTTTTCGTCACCTGCGGCTTTGCGATCGGTCTTCTTGCCTTTGTATGGCTCGGCATGTCTAAGTTTCTTGAAGAAGGAAGAAACTATGTAACCTTTTTTAATGAATCTGTTCAGGGCCTGGATATTGATTCTCCGGTTAAATATAGAGGTGTTTCAATCGGAAGAGTCGAACACATCAGTGTTGCACCCGATTCAAAGCTGATACAGGTCATCTTAAAGATCGATTCCGGCCAGAAGCTTAGTTCTGATCTGATTGCTCAGCTAAAGTCCGTAGGTATTACCGGAAGCATGTTTGTCGAAATGGACAAGATAAAAAAAGGTGAAAGAATAAAATCTCCAAAACTCTCTTTTCCAACGGAAAATCCGATCATTAGCTCAAAGCCGTCTGACATCAGCCAGCTCTTTGAAGGAGTTGATGATCTCCTCGGCCAGATCCGGTCAATTGATCTTGCGGGGATATCCGATAGGATTAAAATAAGTCTGGACAGCTTAAACCAGATGATCGCGGATGCTAACATTAAAGGAACATCAGAAAACTTAAACGAAATGATGAGCCAGGCGGAACTGAGCCTGAAAGATTTTCAATCTATTGTTACTGATAACCGGGCAGCCATAAACAGTGCCATTTCCGACCTTTCCCGGGCCACTAAAAATGCCAATGTCCTGATGGAAAAAGGCACTGACATGATGTCCGGAACGGATGAGTCTATTCGGCTTTTACAGCACCAGCTTCTGGTCGCAGGCCAGAATCTGGAAACAGCAAGCGAAAGCCTGAACAGATTAATGGAGACTGTATCGTCCCAGCCGTCACAGCTATTGTTTAGCGAACCGCCAAAAGCAAAGAAAATCGATAAATAAATTTCTCTCGCTTTTTATACGAATCCATAATGAGGATATATTATGATCTGCAAAATAAAATTACTGATTATACTTTCAATAACTTCAATATTCTTAACTTCATGTGTGAGCCTTAAACAGCCTCAGCCGGAGATTTCATATTATACAATTGCACAGCTTGTTGAAAAACCTGCAGCCACTCCCCTGCCCCTGACCTTAAAAGTACACCGCTTCTCTGTCGCACCTCTGTATAATACAATTCAGATGATTTACTCAGAGGCACCATTGACCCATAATGTTTACAACTATCATAAATGGGGCGTAAATCCGGGCAACATGATATCGGACTATCTGTTTAGAGGAATAAAACAGTCAAACAGCTTTAAAGCTGTATTCCCATACAGCAGCAGCACTGCCGCTTTATATACCATAAACGGACATGTTGATGAATTTTATGAACTGGATACTAAAAACGGATGGGAAGCACATCTGGCATTAACAATTACCCTTCTTTCAGAAATAGAAAAAGACGACTTAAAAAAAATATGCTTTCAAAAAAGCTACAGCTCCTCAAAAAAATGTTTAAAGAAAAATCCCAGGTCTCTTGCTGGAGCCATGAGCCGTGCAGCATCAGAAATCACCTCGGAAATAATTAAGGATGTTTATAAAGCGCTAAAAGATTAGATGCCGGTCGGAGTGTCACGGTAATCCCGCCAAAAGCGGGAATGCTCGATTATTGCTGGAAAATAAGATCCAAATACAACGTACTGTTTATTTATTAACAAGCTGCAGCATCACTGAAAATAAGGGCCGATTCAAAGACTCCTGTAGAAAAAAGCATACTTCAATTAACAAAACCACGTCTTTAACCGGAACAAATAAAGCACCGCATTAAAGCAAAAAATAGAGAGCAAAAGAATATGATCGGGAAATTAATTAACGGGTATTGTCAAATAACGGTAAAATTATTTGCCTACACTATTGGGGGCATTCTATTTGGAATATTTTACGGCCTTTCACTTGTCTTCCCCTTTTTTAAAAATATCCTTAACGAATATGAAAACGAAACATCTCCAAAATCAGTCTTATTTATTGACTTTTTTTCAATATCTTTGATATCAATTTTTCTAGTTTCAATTGAAAAAAGATTGCCCGTAAAATATCAGGATAATATTTCCAGTATATTATTATTTTACTTTATATGGATTGTGTTTGGATACTTTGCCTTGTATGCACTTGCCGGCATAAAAAAGAAAAACAAACCTGTGGCAGGTAAAAAGACAAATACCGGGGGCAAGTATAAAAAACGAAGAAAAAAAAAGAATAAATAAGATAAGTCACGGGAAAATCGACGTGCTTAAAACTGTGCGCATCTCAGGACCTGCCTTAGCAAAATAATGAAGGAACGAACATTATCATTTTTATTTTGCGGCCGGCTGTTATCATCTGTATCCAGACTGCAGAAGGTTCCGCTTCATAAAGCTGAATCTAATGTTTTCGTTTTCTAACTGAAAAACCAAATTTGCCGATACGGGGGCCCATTTTAAAATACTCTCCCAGACCAAAGGCCAGTAAATTGCTTTTGTCCAGCCGAAACTTGCCCTTATTATCAATAAACTCTGAAGTTACCTGCACAGCCATAACCTCCGCCAAAAACAGGGTGTGAGTACCGAGTTTGATGATTTTCTGAACCCCGCACTCAATATTAATGGGACATTCAAGCACTATCGGACATTTAACTTTTAAAGCCGGCGCCGGAGTCAGTTCGGTTCGTTTAAATTTATTTAAATCCCGCCCCGAAACCATCCCGCACCAATCCACAGCCTTTGCCTGTTTTTCAGTGGTTACATTTACCACAAACTCACGGGTGTCCTTTATAATATCATAGGAGTGACGTTCAGGACGAATCGAAATCGACAGCATGGGCGGGTCGCTGCAGATACTTCCGGCCCAGGCGATGGTGATCATATTCGGTTTCCACTCCTTTATGCCGCCGCAGCTCACAAGCACTGCAGGCACCGGAGCCAGTACATTTCCCGGTTTCCAGGACTGTTTCTCGATCTGTTTTATATTTGCCATCACTTATACCTTTCAGCCATAAATAATTAATAATTCTCTAATAAAATCTGCGGGTTCTGAGCATCGTTTTATGCTAAGGCCGAGGGCAAAAATAAAGCGAAGGTTAAGCTTTAATTATAAGATTAAACCACGGCTTTTTAGGGTTTAACCCGAAAAGCTTTTAGCGTTTCTGGGATTAAATTAATTATTTTAATAAAGATATTTGTCTTACTTTTTTTGCTTGCTCCAAAGAAAGTAACAAAGAAAAGGCACCCTTTGCCCGGTCCCGTAAAACGGGATCCCCTTGTCATAAGATTTTTTGCGGTCGGCACCACAAACTCGTCCCGATTCGTCGGGACTCAAACATGCGTCGCCTTAGATCCACAAAAAAACTTATAACTGCGGCTCGGTCAAAATGGGGTCCCGATTTTCCTACGGTCCTTTGGGGACCAACATAAGGCCACGGCTTTTAGCCGTGAATAATTACTCTATAATATAAGACCCATTACAGAGTACCTAAAGTCATACTACTGCCTGGTTTTATTCTTTTCAAGTAACTTCGCGCGAAGATCTCCAAACGCACCGACTTTAGGGAGAGGACTTGTGCGCTCTGCTCTCTTTCCTTTGTTACCGGGTCTACTCTCTCTGCTCTTTACTTTAAGTTCTGTTTTCACTACCGTTTGCTGTTCACTCTCAGGTTTACTCTTCATGGACAGGGCAATCCGTTTGCGTTTCAGATCGACTTCCATTACCGTAACCATTACCTTCTGATGAACTTTTACCACATCTGCCGGATTTTTCACATACCTGTCCGCAAGCGCACTAATATGAACCAGACCGTCCTGATGAACGCCGATATCCACAAAAGCACCGAAATTAGTAATGTTGGTAACAATCCCGGGAAGACGCATTCCCGGGGTAACCTCCCCGATTTTCGAAATGCCGTCGGCAAAGCAGAAAGACTCAAATCTGTCACGCGGATCACGGCCGGGTTTTGCAAGCTCAGCCATGATATCATTAAGCGTGGGAAGACCGACTTTATCAGTTATATATTTGTTAAGATCAATTTTTTTGCGCAGTTTATCGTCTCCCATAAGATCAATTACAGTACAGCCAAGATCCTCTGCCATAGCCTCTACAATATGATAGCTTTCAGGATGAACAGCGCTTGCATCAAGAGGATGACTCCCGCCCCGGATACGAAGAAAGCCTGCTGCCTGTTCAAAAGCCTTGGGACCGAGGCCCGAAACCTTCTTCAAATCACGGCTGGTGACAAAAGGACCGTTTTCATTACGGTGCTCAAAAATATTCTGTGCCAGTCTCGGCCCCACTCCGGAAACGTAGGTCAGAAGCTGTTTGCTTGCAGTATTCAGCTCCACCCCCACACTATTCACACAGCTCTTCACACTGTCATCCAACTTTTCTTTTAAACATCTCTGATCAACATCATGCTGATACTGCCCGACCCCTATGGACTTGGCATCGATCTTTACCAGTTCTGCCAGCGGATCCATAAGCCTGCGGCCGATAGAAACAGCACCGCGAACCGTTAAGTCATAATCCGGAAACTCTTCACGGGCCGCCGCTGAAGCAGAATAGACCGAAGCACCGTTTTCACTTACCATGATCACCTGAGGTTTTCCCGGAAGATCAAGACCTCTCACAAAAGTCTCCGTTTCACGGCCGGCCGTTCCATTTCCAACCGCAATAAACTCAACTTTAAACTGCTCACAAAGCTTATGGATCGTATCAGATGACTCTTTTATTCTTTTTTGCGGCTCATGGGGATAGATCGTATCATTTTTTAAAAGCTTCCCCTGATTATCAAGACACACCACCTTACAGCCGGAACGAAAACCCGGATCAAGCGCAAGTACATGCTTTTGTCCCAAAGGTGCAGCCATAAGCAGTTGGCGAAGGTTCTCTGCAAATACATTTATGGCCTCTTCATCCGCTGCCTTTTTTGTTTCAAGACGAATCTCAGTTTCCATAGAAAGAGACAAGAGCCGTTTAAAGCTGTCATGAACAGCCATACGCACCTGGGATGCTGCCGCGTTATCTGATTTTACAAAAAGTCCTTCAAGAAGCAAAAGTGCTTCCGCTTCCTCCGGCCGGATTCTGAAAATAAGGCATGAATCCTGTTCGCCGCGGCGCATGGCAAGAACCCGGTGCGACGGAGCTGTCTTTACCGGCTCGGTCCATTCAAAATAGTCACGAAATTTAGAACCTTCCTCCTCTTTGCCCTTTATAACGGTAGTCGAAATAACACTTTTTTCGGCATATAAAGCCCGCATTTTGGAACGGGCATCCTGATTTTCACTAACGTTCTCTGCAATGATGTCCCGTGCACCCTGCAAAGCATCCTCCTCAGTTTCAACACCTTTCTCAGCGTCCACAAATTTTGCGGCCTCGATCTCAGGAACAACATCACCCTGTTCAAACAAAAGTTCAGCAAGTGGCTCAAGCCCCTTCTCCCTGGCGATCAACCCGCGCGTCCGACGCTTCGGCCTAAAGGGAAGGTAAATGTCTTCAAGCACGGCAAGAGTTTCGGCCGTCAGGATCTTTGTCTTAAGTTCATCGGTTAGAAGCTCCCGCTCATCAAGGGATTTTAAAATCGCCTCTCGCCGGTCATCAAGAACCCGCAGCTGGGTCAGGCGATCGCGGATAGACATAATTTGAACTTCATCCAGTTCACCGGTTATTTCCTTTCGGTACCGGGCAATAAAGGGTATGGTGGCATTTTCGTCTAACAGCTGTGATGTGGCCAGCACCTGTTTTTCTTTCAGGGACAGTTCTTTCGCAATTGAAATAATATATTTTGTCATGGGGGTCATAAGTTCAGTTCTCCAATTCCAAATACTCCGGTCAAAATAGTCAAAATTATACAAAAAAACCCGCTTAAAATGCGGGGGTCACCCTTGCAGGTCATAAACAATACCTAAAGATCTCTTTCCGGGCAAGTAAAATTATTTTGGACAGTAATGATTATATTTATTAAATCTACTTCTTTTATAGACTATAAGTACAGTCTTCTGCTAGAAAACAAACTAATTCTCTAAAATAATTAAAGAAAGCCATTGTATTATTTAAATCCTGATATATATTTTATTTTAACCTAATAATCTTTTAAGAGGAGATCTGTTATGAAGAAATTAGTATTAACCATATCATTGTTTCTATAATGCGGTTAATTTCATAATGTTAAAGGATGAAACATGATGCATTCAAGACTCACAGGGATTATCTGTATTTTTATAATTTCCCTGCTGACCGCCTGTTCAAGCGGCCATCCGCCCAGGGAAAGCGCACTGATTTATTTAGAGAGCGATAATTCCGTTATCATCACAGAAACACCTGTTGCAGACTGGAACAATGACCCCTATTATGTTTTTAAACCTGCGCATACAGAACCGACAACAGGATTTATTCTTTACGGCGGCGCCTCGATCGATCCACGGGCATATGCTCCTGCTGCCTACGCAATTGCAGCTGAAGGCCATCTTGTCGTGCTGGTTAAAATGCCGATAGATACCTCACTGCTGGCACCTGAACGGGCAGATGTCATCATTAATGATCTAGGTACCATAAACACCTGGGCCATTGGCGGCCATTCAATGGGCGGCATTGCCGGATGTGAATATGCAAAAGCAAATCTGGATAAAATTGATGCGGTCATCCTGTGGGCCTCCCATCCTTCGGAAGCAAACAGACTGGATGAAACAGCTCTGAAAGCACTGTCCATCTCCGCAACAAATGACGGCATTTACCCGGAAAATCTTATTATCGCATCAGCAGAGCATCTGCCGGAGGACACCGTATGGGTTGTCATCCAGGGGGGCAACCATTACCAGTTCGGCTGGTATCTGGATGACCATAAACCCATTGACGGCGATGCTGAAATAAGTCTGGAACAGCAGACCGATGAGATCGTTACCGCAACCGTTGCATTTATGGATGAACTGTAAAATTATATGGGGGCTGTATTTTCAACTACAGCCTCCATATCAAAGCAGCAACTATTATAATCCACCCCCCGGATAGTTATACCCATCAGCAGCAAACAAAAAAGACAAGTTTTTACCGTTTAATTTAAATTCCCATACAATCCGCTTCTTTTATAGACGCTTATTATAATCATTTAAAAACTTCCGGTTATCGCGAACTATAGTATACTAAGGTAAATACAACCCTAAACCTGCAACCATAAATAAACATTATGAATGAAAGTCAGAAAAAATTTAAAAGCCCGCCCAAAAGATTTCAACCCAAAGGACTTTCTATTCTTTATGAAGATCAGGATATTCTGGTGGTGGATAAAACAAGCGGCCTTTTAAGCATAAGCAATGAAAAAACAAGAGAAAATACGGCTTATTACCGCTTAAATGATTATGTCCGGAAAGGCAACCCGAAATCCAGAAACCGGATATTTATTGTTCATCGTCTAGATAAAGACACCTCCGGTATTCTTGTTTTTGCTAAAAATGAAAAGGCAAAGCGTTATCTTCAGGATGAATGGGATAAGTTTAAAAAAACATATTTTGCCGTAGTACACGGAACCTTATCAGAAAAGGAAGGCCTGATCACTTCATATCTTGCTGAAAACAGCATTCACAGGATGTATACCGTTATGGATTCTAAAAAGGGTAAGCTTTCCAGGACCGGATATAAAGTTCTGAAAGAATCAAGAAGGTACAGTCTTATTGAAATTGATCTGCTGACAGGCAGAAAAAATCAGATCCGGGTTCATTTTTCAGAAAAAGGCTTCCCTGTAGCCGGAGATAAAATGTATGGAAAAAAAGAAAAAGGCGTAAAAAGACTCACACTCCATGCGGCCTCAATAAGCCTGTTACATCCTCACACAAAAAAAGAGATGACTTTCAAGACAAAGGTCCCTGTTTATTTTAGAACGCTTTTAAACAGCTAGCAGACACTGTTTTCTTACAATACTAGCGGAAGCAGATCTGGACACGATATCAAAAATGATAGGGACTGCAATATCTCAAAAAATGGTTCTTCAACAGAATCTGTGGGTAAAAAAACAATTTACACCACTGATCCTTTT
>CAYLYF010000046.1:0-28184 GCA_964387595.1 uncultured Thermodesulfobacteriota bacterium
TTGCCTGTCTGTCCATTAAAACTTGAAATAAGCAAAATTGGGACAGGCTCTAGATTAAAAGCCTGTGACCACAGATCGGTCACAGGCTTTTTGTAATTCGTATATTCTCTAAAATGTTTTGAGCCGTTCTCTTCGTACTGCTATATTATAGAAAAGCCTCCAGTCTTGTTTTTAACTCCGTGTAATGAAAAAGTTTATTAAAATCAATCAATCCGCCTAAAGCACGGGAATGAACTCTCACACCGATTTCTTCCAGTATGGCAACCGGATTTAACCCGCCTATCACTATTGCACCGACACGCCCCTCACTAACCGGTATTTCAAGAAGAGACTGATTAGGTCTGCCAACCTTCATAACGCCCCCGAGACCGACATCTTCGAGCCTATGAGACAGATCTTCAACCCGCCCCCTGCTTTCGGCCGGGAATTCACGAAAGCTTGCCCCGATACGGCCGTTGCCTGACCTAACTACGCCTGTACAGTTTGTCATCCCGCTCTTTATAAAAACCTCAAGCGGATCAATACTTGTACCATCATAATTAATGATCTCAACAAATCGTACAGGCTTTCCGCCCTTAAGTTCAAGAAGACCCCCGAATCTTGAATTTGCAGGGATACCGTACTTTAAAAGCACACCGTTAACAGTGATAGAACAAACCGTTCCAATTCCGATTCTGTTCTCAGGTATCGTCTCATGTCCAAAACGTTCACCTGGCCCCAAAAGAGTCATAAGATGTCCCATGGCAAACCCATATTCAAAAACCCTGCTCATAACATCAAGACACTCTAAGAGCTTATACGGTTCAACAATCGAAAGATTAATAACAACCGTCCCTGATTTTGTCTTGAAATCAAAATTCATCCCATAAGTCATCTGATCGATTTTAGATGACAGAAAACCAACCCTGTCTATAGTACTGGATGCGCCCAGTTCATTCAGTCCAAGCTCCGTTATTTTACGACCCCGTTTTTTAATATTTTCAGTAAAACCGGCCTGATCCATTTTTACGAGATAAAAACGTACAGTGCGCTGGCTCATATCATAACCAAGCATTTCAAGTTCATCAGCGATCTTGGAACTGCTGAGCGGCAGGTCAACTTTACTGAGAATATTTAAAATTGTCTGTTGTTTCTTTTTAATTTTTTCAATCATACGAATACCTTATATCGTGGCAATTTTGCCAATCAAATTCATAATAAATGAATTGCATTAAAAAACAAGAACAATTTAACCTTAAACACACAAACTAAAAATCAGCCTTTGTATAATAGCTAAAATTTAGAGCTGCTGATTTAAAATCATTTACTTAAAAAAACCCTAATGTATTGTTTTTATTTGTTTTTATATAAAAAGAGAACATCATGTTAGGATAATTTAACAAACAAAACTATTCCGGATTAAATATTACAAATTACTAATGTACTGTCTTTATACAAACGAATCTTTTTAAAACTTATTGACTTTCTGAAAGCCTAATGATAAATTTATTAAAATTTCGACGAAATAGTGGCAACCAACAGCCACCAAATTAACACATAACAGCAGCACATTAACATCTATCAAATAAGGAGAAAAAAATGGCGTCAGAAAACTCAAAGTATGTTGAGACAGTCTTAGAAAAAGTAAAAAAACGTAATCCTGGTGAAATAGAGTTTATCCAGGCAGTTACCGAAGTGCTGGAAACATTGTCTCCGGTTTTGGACAAAAATAAGAAATATGAAGAAGCAGCAATCCTGGAAAGAATCGTTGAACCGGAAAGACAGATCATCTTTCGTGTTCCCTGGACCGATGATAAGGGTAATGTCCAGGTAAACAGGGGATTCCGTTTTGAGTTTAACAGCGCCATCGGACCCTATAAAGGCGGATTACGCTTACATCCTTCAGTAAATCAGAGCATATTGAAATTCTTAGGATTTGAACAGGTTTTCAAGAATTCTTTAACGACCCTTCCTATGGGTGGTGGAAAAGGCGGTTCTGATTTTGATCCCAAGGGTAAGTCTGATAATGAGATTATGCGCTTCTGTCAGTCATTTATGACTGAACTTTATCGTCATATCGGACCGAATACCGACGTTCCTGCCGGAGATATTGGTGTGGGCGGTCGCGAGATCGGATTTTTGTTCGGACAGTATAAAAGAATAAGAAATGAGTTTACCGGCATTTTAACCGGTAAAGCATTAAACTGGGGAGGTTCACTGATTCGTCCTGAGGCTACCGGATATGGTACAGTTTATTTTGCTGAAGAAATGTTAAAAACTAAAGGTGACAGCATTAAAGGAAAAACTGTTGTTATTTCAGGGTCAGGAAATGTTGCGCAGTATGCGGTAGAAAAAGTTAATCATTTAGGCGGCAAAGCAGTCTCTTTATCAGATTCCAGCGGTACAATTTATGATCCTGACGGAATAGACGCTGAGAAGTTAGCTTTTGTCTTGGAACTTAAGAACGTGAAAAGAGGCAGAATCAAGGAATATGCTGATAAATACAACTGTGAGTATTTAGAAGGTAAAAAACCCTGGGGAATCAAATGTGACTGTGCGCTGCCCTGTGCGACCCAGAACGAAATTGATGCCAATGATGCAAAAACGCTTTTAGATAACGGTTGTTTTCTGGTCAGTGAAGGTGCAAACATGCCTTCAACACCTGAAGCAGTAGAACTTTACCTTGGAAAAAAGATTCTTTATGGCCCCGGAAAAGCTGCAAATGCCGGCGGCGTAGCCACTTCAGGGTTAGAGATGAGCCAGAATTCAGAGCGCCTTTCATGGACCCGTGAAGAAGTCGATGAAAAGCTGCACAACATTATGATTGCTATCCATCAACAGTGTGTTGATGCAGCTAACGAATACGGTCAGCCAGGAAACTATGTTATGGGCGCCAACATTGCCGGCTTTGTAAAAGTTGCCGATGCAATGATAGACCAGGGCGTAGTTTAATAACTGGCCCAATTTAGAAGAACAAAAAATCCCGTTAGAGATTAATTTCTCTAACGGGATTTATGCTTTTTTATTTCCACCAGGACTTCATTCGTTTAACTTAAGCGAGATCTCAAGAAACGAGATCTTCTTTGCAAACAGAGAAACCGAAGCTGAAACAAAAGTTCGGTTTATCACTGATGTTGAGGGCAAATCTGCAAAGAAAATTCTCAGGGGATAGTTATTATTAGGACAAAAACAGACCCGTTTTTTAACAAGCCTTTTTTCTATTTGCAAATATAGTATTTAATTTAAAACTTACATTTTCATAAGCTTACTTCATATACAGATTCTTGCTTGGAAAATTCGCATCACTGGTCACATTGATTCCCAGACTCCTTAAGCCCTCTTCATCACCACGGGTTGGGAGATGGGTCAGATGCATTTCACAGCCCTTCAGTTCCGGCAACTTTTCAATAGCCAGCTGCGCAGCAGAATTTGACATTGCTCCCACACAAAGGGCGATCAACGTCTCCTCTAGATCCAGACTGACATTTCCGGAATTTAAAATATTGGTCTTAAACTCTCCAATTGATCCGGTAATGTTTTTTGGCATCAAGTGTATTTTATCCGGAATCTCGGCCAGATGTTTTATGGCATTTATCACCAGACTTGAAGCCGCATGCATCAGCGGTGAGTTATTTCCCTTGATCAGGGTTCCATCCGCAAGTTCTATGGCAGCACCGCAAAAAATACCCGCATTGCCCTTATTATCAGCCTCTGCCTCAGCCTGTGCTTCCTTTGCTTTTCCCACCACATTCCTGTCTGCAATTGAGATCCCAAGCTCATTCATTAAAAGATTCACCCGCTGAACAGCTTCTTTATCCACAAATCCCATAATGTATTCACAATTACAGCGTAAATATCTTCTGATGACCTCCATCTTTGCCGCATCCTGAACAGCAGCATCATCGGTTATGGCAAAACCGACCTTATTGACGCCCATATCCGTTGGCGACTGATAAACAGATTCCGCCCCGCTGATCCTTTCGAGAATCCTTTTTACCACAGGAAAAACTTCCACATCACGGTTATAATTTATAGCTGTTTTATTGTGAGTTTCCAAATGAAACGGGTCAATCTGATTAAAATCGCGGAGATCTGCGGTCGCTGCTTCATAGGCTATATTTACAGGATGCTTAAGCGGGATATTCCAGACCGGAAAAGTCTCAAACTTCGAATAACCCGCATCAACATCTCTGATGTGCTCATGATAAAGCTGGGAAAGACAGGTGGCAAGCTTTCCGCTTCCAGGTCCCGGGCCGGTAACGACGACCAGTTTCTTAGTCGTTTCAATATATTCATTTGACCCGTATCCTTCTTCACTGACGATCATGTCCACGTCGGTGGGATACCCCTTGGTAAAGCGGTGGGTATAGACTTTTATTCCCCTGTGCTCAAGCTTGTTCTTAAACGCTTTGGCTGCCGGCTGATCATTAAACCGTGTGATGACAACAGCAGTTATATCTATACCATAGTTTTTAACATCATCGATCAGCTTTAACGCATCAGAGTCATAGGTTATCCCGAAATCAGCCCTTACCTTCTTTCTTTCAATATCCCCCGCAAAGATACAAAGAATGATGTCCGCGTCCGCTTTCAATTTTTTAAGCAGCCGCATCTTTACATTCGGATCAAATCCCGGCAGCACCCTTGATGCGTGCATATCAAACAAAAGTTTCCCGCCAAACTCAAGATAGAGTTTATTATCAAACTTTTCCACACGCTCAATAATCGAAGCAGACTGCTCTTTCAGATACAGCTCATTATCAAAACCGATTTTTTTTAACATCCCCCCCCCATTTTAAGTAATTATCCACGGTTAAAAGCCGTGGTTTAATCCTATAATTAATCCGAAACATTTATAGACTTTTTCCTGTCCAGCAGTAGGTGCACAATTTTTCTTTCGGCATACCGATTGCCCGGATCATGTCGTCCAGCCTTTGATATTTAAGGCTGGTCACCCCCATTTTATCCCCGATGTTTTTGACCATGGCATGGCATTTATCAGATGACGGATCCACATATTCTTCAAAATTTTCAAATTTATCGCCTTCAAGCTCCTGTATGGCTTTTCTCCCGGCCAGGTCCATCTCAGAGCGTGAGCGTGAAAAATTAAGAAACTTGCAGCCAAAAATGAGCGTCGGACAGGCCGGCCTCATATGAATCTCTTTCGCACCGTATTCATAAACACGTCCCAGGGTATCCCTAAGCTGCGTTCCCCGAACGATCGAGTCATCACAGAATAAGATTCTTTTGCCTTCAGTAAGTTCTTTTATGGGAATAAGTTTCATCTTGGCAACCAGGTCCCGGATATTCTGCTGCTGGGGCATAAAACTCCGGGGCCAGGTGGGCGTATATTTTACAAAGGGACGGCTGTACCTTACTTTAGCCCGGGTGGCATATCCGATGGCATGGGCAGTTCCGGAATCCGGTATTCCTGCAACAACATCAACCTCAACATCATCATTGTCTGCCAGAGCACCGCCACATTTATAGCGTGATGATTCCACATTGATCCCTTCATAACTGGATGCAGGATAGCCATAATATATCCATAAAAAAGTACAGATCTGCATCTTGTCGCCGGGCGCGGTCTTCTGTTCAACACCTTCTGCGGTAATGAAAACGGTTTCCCCCGGCCCCAGTTCCTTTTCCACATTAAATCCGAGGTTCGGAAGCGCGCAGGTTTCCATGGTGACCGCAAAACCATCCTCACCCTTTCCCAAAACAACCGGTGTCCTTCCAAGCCGGTCACGGGAAGCATAGATACCCTCTTTGGTTAAAAGAAGTATTGAACATGACCCTTCGATTTGTTCCTGAGCGTTCTGGATCCCGGCTTCGAAACTATCCTCCTGATCAATAAGGGTAGCGACCAGTTCTGTGGGATTTATCTCGTTACCTGTCATCTCGGAAAAGTGAGGGCCGCCCTTTTTAAAGGTTTTTTTTGCGATTTCCTCAGCATTTTTTATCACCCCCACCGTAACGATGGAATAACGCCCGAGATGAGATCCTATAATAAGCGGCTGATCTTCATAATCACTGATCACGCCTATTCCCATGTTTCCACTCATTTTGGAGATATCATCTTCAAACTTGCTTCTAAATGGGGAATTAGTGATATCATGAATAAACCGGATAAAGCTGCCGTCACTTAATGTGGTCAGCCCGCCTCTCTTAGTGCCGAGATGGGAATGATAATCAGTACCGTAGAAAAGTGTCGGCACACAATCCTTTTTTGATGCAACTCCAAAAAAACCGCCCATGTTCTTCCCTTTCGTAGTCAAACGTTAACTAATAATTAAAAATTTAATTTATTATAATTCCTTATGATATGCCTGAAGAGATTTAAGTTCTGTGGGTTTATCCTTAAATGACTCTATTCCTTTTGCTGCGGCCAGGGCAGCGGCCATTGTGGTAACATACGGAATTTTGTTTCTAATCGCTGCTTTTCTGATGTATGAATCATCCGCCTTGCTTGCCTTGCCCCGGGGCGTATTGACGACCATCTGAATATTACCGTCCGCAATAATATCCGCGACATTCGGCCGTTTTTCATGCATCTTGGTAACCCGTTCTGATTCGATGTTATTCTGTTTAAGAAAATCATGCGTTCCCTGAGTGGCTATAATATTAAAACCCATAGCGACAAACCGGCGGGCAACATCAAGAGATGCATCCTTATCCTTATCTGCAACCGTAAAAACCACATTTCCAGATACAGGCAGACAGCTCAGGGCTGCATCCTGGGCTTTGTAAAAAGCACCACCAAAAGTATCTGAAAGGCCGAGCACTTCACCTGTAGACCGCATTTCCGGCCCCAGCACAGGATCGACTTCAGGATAATAGTAGAAGGGGAAAACCGACTCTTTGACACCATAATGGGGAATGGGTTTTCTTTCAAGATTAAGATCCTTCAGTTTTTTGCCGAACATCAGCTGGGTCGCAATCCGCGCCATTGAAATACCGCAGACTTTACTCACAATAGGAACAGTACGGCTGGCACGGGGATTTGCCTCAAGGATATAAACCTTATCATCACAGATCGCATACTGAATATTCATCAACCCGATCACATTAAACTCGATGGCGATCTTCCGGGTATAATCAATAATCGTCTCAATATGTTTTTCAGAAATACTTATGGGCGGAATAACACAGGCGGAATCCCCGGAATGAACGCCTGCTTCTTCAATGTGCTCCATCACCGCAGGTACAAAAGCATCGGTTCCATCTGAAATAGCGTCAGCCTCTGCTTCGATGGCATTTTCAAGATACCTGTCGATT
Source organism: uncultured Thermodesulfobacteriota bacterium (assembly GCA_964387595.1). Taxonomy (GTDB): domain Bacteria; phylum Desulfobacterota; class WTBG01; order CAIYCZ01; family CAIRTM01; genus JAHEEI01. The sequence goes on from CAYLYF010000046.1 coordinate 7,258, forward strand.
AAAAGCGGTCTTTCCGGAGAGACATCAACTGCCGCATTGACATATCTTCTAAGCATGTCTTCATCATGGAGAATCTCCATGGCACGGCCGCCAAGAACAAATGACGGCCTGACCATCAGCGGATAGCCTATCCTTTTTGCAATCGTTAATGCTTCTTCAATAGTACTTGCCATCCCGCTTTCAGGCTGGGGAATACCCAGTTTCTCCATCTTCTGATGAAACCGGTCTCTGTCTTCAGCAAGTTCAATAGTATCAACAGATGTACCTATAATATTAACGCCGGCTTCTTCGAGTTCTGCAGCGATGTTTAAAGGTGTCTGTCCGCCGAACTGACACACAATACCTTCGGGTTTTTCTTTTTCATAGATACTTAATACATCCTCAACCGTCAGCGGTTCAAAATAGAGTTTATCGGAAGTGTCAAAGTCGGTAGAAACCGTTTCAGGATTGCAGTTGACCATGATCGACTCGACCCCTTCATCCCGAAGCGTATAAGCGGCATGGCAGCAGCAGTAGTCAAACTCAATCCCCTGGCCTATCCGGTTGGGTCCGCCGCCCAGGATCATCACCTTCCGGTTGGGTGAGACCTCAGTTTCATCGGCTGCATTGTAGGTCGAATAGTAATAGGCCGCATTTTCTACGCCACTCACAGGAACCGCATGCCAGCCTTCAACCACTCCCAGTTTCTTTCGCTGTGCTCTTAAATCTTTTTCAGGAACTGAAAGAATCTGAGACAGATAACGGTCGGAGAAACCGTCCTTTTTAGCCTGAGTCAAGAGCTCATCCGGAAGGTTTTTGTCCTTATATTCAAGAATCTTCTCTTCAAGATCGACCAGCTCTTTCATCATCTTAACAAACCATTCTTTTATATAGGTCTTCCTGCAGAGATCTGAAACGCTGATACCTTTTCTAAGCACCTCATACATGATAAACTGCCGCTCACTTGAAGGCTCATCCAGCAGCACCATCAGGTCATCCAGAGATTTCTCATTATAGTCCTTTGCAAAACCAAGCCCGTACCTGCCGTCTTCACGAGAACGGATCGCTTTCTGAAATGATTCCTTATAGTTCTTGCCCAGACTCATCACCTCGCCCACAGCCTTCATCTGAGTACCCAGCTTATCTTTCAGCCCTTCAAACTTCTCAAAAGCCCAGCGAGAAAATTTAGCCACCACATAATCACCCGATGGTGTGTATTTTTCAAGAGTTCCATCCCTCCAGTAGGGGATCTCATCCAGGGTCAGTCCGCCGGCCAGAAGAGAAGATACATAGGCTATGGGAAAACCCGTTGCCTTTGATGCAAGTGCAGATGAACGGGATGTCCGGGGATTGATCTCTATAATAACCACCCTGTCTGAAACAGGATCATGGGCAAACTGAACATTAGTACCGCCGATAACACCGATTGCCTCTACAATGTCATATGAATATTTCTGTAGTCTTTTCTGAAGCGCCTCACTGATAGTCAGCATCGGAGCCGTACAGTAACTGTCACCGGTATGAACCCCCATGGCATCTACATTTTCAATAAAACAGACCGTTATCATCTGGTTCTTGGCATCACGCACAACTTCCAGTTCAAGTTCTTCCCAGCCCAGAACCGATTCCTCAACCAGGATCTGAGTGACCCGACTGACCTGAAGACCGCCGGCTGCAATCCTGCGAAATTCTTCCATGTTATAAACCAGTCCACCACCGGTTCCACCCATAGTATAGGCAGGACGGATAACACAGGGAAGTCCGATCTCCTCCAGGATCTTTTCAGCCTCTTCCAGGCTGTTGGCGACGGCACTTTTCGGCATCTCAATACCAAGCTTATTCATGGTATCTTTAAAGATCTGACGGTCTTCGCCGCGCTCTATGGCATCTATCTGCACACCGATGACCCTGACATTGTATTTTTCCAGAACCCCTGCCTGATGAAGCTCAGAAGAAAGATTAAGCCCTGACTGACCACCAAGATTCGGCAATAAGGCATCAGGTCTCTCTTTTTCAATGATCTTTGTCATGGATTCCAGGGTAAGCGGCTCAATATAGGTAATATCTGCGGTACCCGGATCTGTCATGATGGTGGCAGGATTGGAGTTAACCAGGAGAATTTCATATCCAAGACTTCTTAAGGCCTTACAGGCCTGTGTTCCGGAGTAATCAAACTCACAGGCCTGACCAATAACGATGGGCCCGGATCCGATAATCATTACCTTATTAATATCAGCAATTTTTGCCATAAAACATCTCCTTTGGGGTATTTATTTATTAAAAGTGATTATATAATAATATTATTGATGGATTGAATTTTCATCAGCAGTTTTGGGAAATTAAATTCTCTATTGAATATCACATTTTCTTCTTATTGAAAAGTTAATCTAAAAACCAAAATCCGCCGCCTAAATTAACAGACGCACTATTTCCAAGCCACCGGGGATGTTTTTTAAAAACCAATACCTGACGGCAGGGTTTTCTTCACGTGTTTCCTCACTACAGCGCTGTGGGTGAGGAAACTAAACGCAGCTTTCCACCGTCAGACCATGAGGGGCCCGTCTTTTCCTTTTTACCGTTGACTGCTCTGTGTATCGGATGCCAATCAGACTCTTCAACTTCCGCCACCGCCTTATATGACTCTATAACATTAGATCTCCCCTGTTTACAGGGACCAACGAGTTTTTCTTTTTTTTAGATGGTGAATCAGGGATTTTTATACAAAAAAGACAAATAACAGCACAAGTTCTTTTATTGCCATGCTTTTATTTCTTTTTAGGCTGAAATCTTCTTTCTTTTTAGGACCGCTAAACTGTGCTATAGTGATACATTTAGACCTGTCCGGATTTATATTTTTGTTAAGAATGAAAGAAAAATAGCTCTATTTTTTTTAATTGCTTATTTTTAGAAAAGATTATATGTTTTTTTCTTTGTCCGGGGAGTCATATGTTTGAGCACCATGTCAAAGATTTTGAAAGATATCTGCGGGTCGAAAAAAACAGTTCTGAGCATACATGCAGAAATTATCTCAATGATTTAAGTGAGTTCGATGACTTTTTGTCGGAGGAGTGGTCCGGCACTGTTTCTCATATAAATGAGGTTGGAAGCATCGAGATACGGTCTTATCTGGCTTCTCTTGTAAAGAGGAACAAAAAATCTACTCAGGCAAGGAAGCTTTCCTGTCTGAAAACATTTTTTAAGTTTCTTTTAAGAGAAAAAGAAATCAGGTTTGATCCAGCACAGGATATAAGTGCTCCAAAACTGGGGAAATATCTGCCCCGGCATATGACGGTTGATGAAACATTTGCTTTTCTGGACTCTATTCCGGAAAAGACACTGCTTGAAGCCCGAGATAAAGCGATGATAGAGGTTGTCTATTCCGCAGGGATAAGGGTGAGTGAGCTGGTGGGGCTGGGGCTTGAAAGCATTGATCTTAAGTCGGGACTGATAAAAGTCTTTGGAAAGGGAAGTAAGGAACGGATCGTACCTATTGGCGAAAAGGCGATAAAAAGTCTTGAAAGGTATCTTGATAGGAGCGATCCGGTTAGAAGAAGACTTTATCCGGGCTTGCCGAATGATAAAACACCTGTTTTTTTAAATAACAGGGGCGGACGGATAACGGCCAGAAGTGTTGCAAGGATCGTGGATAAGTATGTTATGAAATGCGGGCTGAGACAGAAGATCAGTCCCCACGCCATACGCCATTCATTTGCAACACATATGTTAAACGCAGGTGCTGATCTCAGGGCGATACAGGAGCTTTTGGGACATGTAAGCCTGTCTACAACTCAGAAGTATACGCATTTAAACATTGATAAGCTGATGGAAGTATATGACAACTCGCATCCAAGAAGCAAAAAAAGTTAATGTGATAAGTAGATGGAAGCATATGGTAAATCACATCCAAGAAGCAGAAAAAATTAAAGGAGGATCATAATCTGATGCAACCCATTTATGGTACCACGATCCTTGCGGTGAAGGATAAAAACAGGGTCTGTATAGGCGGTGACGGTCAGGTAACGCTTGGAAATACCGTTTTAAAGGCCACAGCAAAAAAAATAAGGCGGATATACAAAGACAAAGTGCTTGCCGGTTTTGCCGGTGCAACAGCCGATGCCTTTACCCTTTTTGAGAAATTTGAAAAAAGGCTTGAGCAGTATAATGGAAATATTGCCAGAGCCGCGGTTGAGATGGCAAAGGAATGGCGGTCTGATAAGGTTTTAAGACGGTTAGAGGCGCTCCTGATTGTGGCAAACGAAGAACATCTGTTTATTATCTCAGGAAACGGAGATGTTATCGAACCGGATGACAATATTGCGGCAATAGGCTCGGGAGGAACATTTGCCTTGTCTTCAGCCAGAGCTCTTGTAAGGCATTCAGATCTTAGTCTGCGTGAGGTTGTGGAAAAATCCATGAAGATCGCTGCAGAAATTTGCGTATATACAAATGAAGAGATATGTGTAGAAGAACTGTAGCCGGGTTTTTTAATTGTAAGATTTATTGGATATAAACATTATTATTAGGATATATATAAAGTATGAAGACATTGATTCCAAAAGAGACGGTTGCAGAGCTTGATAAGTTTATTATCGGACAGGATATGGCAAAGAAAGCCGTTGCCATCGCCCTTAGAAACAGGTGGCGCAGGCAGCAGGTCGCGAAAGACTTAAGAGATGAGATCGCTCCTAAAAATATTATTATGATAGGCCCTACAGGTGTGGGAAAGACTGAGATCGCAAGACGGCTGGCAAAACTGGCCCAGTCCCCTTTTCTTAAGGTCGAGGCGTCAAAATTTACTGAAGTGGGTTATGTGGGACGCGATGTGGAGTCTATGATTCGTGATCTTACTGAGCTTGCTGTTAAGCAGGTGAAAGATGAGGAAGCGGAAAAGGTTCAGGCAAAATCACATGAGATCGCAGAAGAAAAGATCCTCGACCTTCTTTTGCCGCCCAGCCCGAAGATGCCTGCAAAACCGCCGGGGACCGTTTCTCCCGCAGTTGCTGTACCGGTGCAGGAAGATGCCGAGTTTGAGGTAGACACGGATAAGCAGCAGGAGAGAGAAGACTCTTCAACCCGGGAAAAACTATATAAGATGCTTAAAGACGGTAAACTGAATGAACGTGAAGTTGAGCTTGAAGTCACCCAGCAGAGCACTCCGGTGGTGGAGGTCTTTTCAGCTTCTGGTCTTGAGGACATGGATATAAACATAAAAGACATGTTCGGAAATATGTTTCCCAAAAAGACAAAGAAGCGGAAGGTGAAAATACCCGATGCGATGGAGATCATTGCCAAGGACGAAGCCCAGAAACTGATCGATATGGAGGATGTTACCAAAATGGCTGTTCAAAGAGTTGAGCAGTCCGGTATTATTTTTCTTGATGAGATCGACAAGGTTGCAAGCCGTAATCAGGGTCAGGGGCCGGATGTTTCCCGGGAAGGGGTACAGAGAGACCTTCTTCCCATTGTAGAGGGGTCTACGGTTACCACAAAGTACGGTATGGTCAAGACAGATCACATCCTTTTTATTGCATCAGGCGCTTTCTATATGTCCAAGCCGTCTGACCTGATTCCTGAACTTCAGGGAAGGTTCCCGATACGGGTGGAGCTTCAATCACTTGAAAAGGGGGATTTTGTAAGAATTCTTCAGGAACCGCAAAATGCCCTGACCAAACAGTATATTGCACTGATGAAGACAGAAGGGGTCGATCTTGTTTTTAAGGAAGGGTCAGTGGAGAAGATAGCCGAAACAGCAGCCACGGTAAATGAGAAAACGGAAAATATCGGGGCGCGCAGACTTCATACGATCATGGAAAAAATGTTAGAGGAACTTTCTTTTGATGCGCCTGAGCTTTCTGGACAAACAGTTGTTATCGATGCTCCGTTTGTCTCTGAAAAACTGGATGACCTGATACAGGATGAAGATTTAAGCAGGTTCATCTTGTAGGGAAAGTATTTAAAGTGCCTAGAGTACTTAAAGTGTCTAAAGTACTTGAAGTGTGGTCATCGCGATTTAAAGGCTTATGTTCGAAGGGTGAGTGATAGGTCACGATTTACAACGGACGACTGACGTTTTAATTTATAATTACAGTGTTTAATTATGCAGCAGGCAATTGATAAAGCAAATATACTGATGGAGGCGCTGCCTTATATCAGGGCCTTTAATAATAAGACTTTTGTGATCAAATTCGGCGGCAATGCAATGGTAAATCCGGCATTAAGCCACGGTTTTGCCCTGGATATAATTTTGCTTAACTATGTGGGGATCCGTCCTGTTATTGTCCATGGCGGCGGTCCCCAGATCAGTGAGTTTATGGACAGACTCGGTATGGAGTCAAAGTTTATAGACGGCTTAAGGGTTACCGATCAGGAAACCATAGAGATCGTAGAGATGGTCCTGGTGGGTAAAATCAATAAAGAGATCGTCGGCCATATTAATAAAAACGGCGGCAAGGCGGTGGGATTAAGCGGTAAGGACGGTAATTTGCTGATGGCAGAAAAAATAGTTCACAAAGATAAAAACGATCCTTCAAAAACAGTTGACCTCGGCATGGTGGGAGAAGTCAAATCGGTTAACCCTAATGTTATTAATACGCTTGACACAGATCAGTTTATTCCGGTGATAGCGCCTCTGGCTGCAGGCAAAAATGGGGGGACCTACAATATAAACGCTGATACGGCTGCAGGTGAAATAGCGTCTGCACTAAAGGCTGAAAAACTGATACTTTTAACAGATGTCGAAGGGGTTAAAAATAAGGAGGGTAATCTGCTTTCGACGCTTACTGAAGAAGAGGCCGGGAAATCAATAAAAACAGGCGAGATCAGCGGCGGTATGATCCCTAAAGTAAACTGCTGCTGTAAAGCACTTGATAACGGAGTCGGTAAAGCGCATATTATAGATGGCCGGGTCGAACATGCTGTTCTTCTTGAGATCTTTACGGATGTTGGAATCGGTACGCAGATAATGAAATAAAAGGGGAATACTTTTAACTTGTTATAAAGGGTTTAAAAAAATGGATCGTACAGCAGGTTTAACCGAAAAAAATATTTTTCAAACGTACAGCAGGTATCCGGTAACGCTGGCCAAGGGTAAAGGGTCCCGGGTTTGGGATGAGACAGGTAAGGAGTATCTTGATTTTCTTTCGGGGATTGCCGTGTGTAATCTGGGGCACTGTCATCCCGCAGTTGTAAAAGCGGCGCAGGGCCAGCTTGAAAAACTGATACATGTTTCAAATTTTTTCTATACAGAGCCCCAGGCAAAGCTTGCGGAACTCCTGACAGATAATTCTTTTGCGGACAAGATCTTTTTCTGCAACAGCGGCGCAGAAGCAAATGAAGCCGCGATTAAACTGGCCCGTAAATATGAGAGTGAACATCCTGGTTCGAAACGGTTCGAGATCATAACCATGGGGTACTCTTTTCACGGCAGGACCTTTGCCACCCTTTCTGCCACAGGACAGAAAAAGTTTCAACAGGGATTTGAGCCGCTTCTTCCCGGATTTCAGCATGTTCCCTTCAATGATATTGATGCGCTGAGAGGAGCTGTGACAGATCTCACCTGCGCGATCATGCTTGAGCCGATTCAGGGCGAGGGCGGTGTAAATATCCCTTCAGAAAACTTTATGAAGGAGGTCAGGGCGCTTTGTGATGAAAAGGATATTCTGCTGATATTTGATGAAGTCCAGGTGGGGATGGGCCGTACCGGAAAACTTTTCGCCTATGAACATTTTGGTGTTGAGCCGGACATTATGACCCTGGCAAAAGCACTGGCAGGCGGTCTGCCGGCAGGTGCCATGCTGGCCGGTAAAAAGATTTCGGACAGTTTCAGCCCGGGGACACATGCTTCGACCTTTGGCGGAAACCCTGTTGTGATGGCTGCCGGTGTTGCTGTTATGAAAGAACTTACCCAGACAGCTGTGCTTGAGAACTGTTCCGGAAGGGGTATCTATTTCTGTGAAAGACTAAACGCGCTTAAAGATCAGTATCCGGAAATTATTAAGGAGATCAGGGGCAAAGGTCTTATTATCGGGGCAGAGCTTAATATCGACGGCAAAGAGATCGTAAAGCGTTGTCTTGCCAGAGGCTTAATAATTAACTGTACCCGTGATACGATACTTCGGTTCCTTCCGCCGATAAATGTGACAAAAATAGATATCGATGAGTGCCTTGATGTGCTGGAAAGTATTTTAAAAGAGCTTTATAAAGAGGGACTGTAATGAAAAAAGATCTTTTATCTCTTTATGATCTTACAAAAGAGGACATTGATAAGATTCTTCAGAAAGCTTCCACTTTAAAAGCGATGCATAAAAAGGGAGAAGGATATTATCCGCTTAAGGGCAAATCCCTTGCAATGATCTTTGAAAAACCTTCCACCCGGACACGTGTCTCATTTGAGACCGGTATCTTTCAGCTTGGCGGACAGGCAATATATTTAAGATGGGATGATACCCAGCTTGGACGCGGCGAGTCCATGCATGATACGGCAAAGGCCCTTTCCCGGTATATTGACGGTATTATGATCAGGACATTTTCCCAGAGTTCTGTGGAAGATCTTGCCAGCTGTGCCGACATCCCTGTTATCAACGGTCTTACGGACCAGTGTCACCCCTGTCAGATCCTGGCAGATATTTTAACCGTTAATGAAAGAAGAGGGTCTTACGAAGGGCTGAAGGCGGTTTATATCGGTGACGGAAATAATGTTGCTGCTTCATGGATAAACGCTGCGCTGAGACTTGGGTTTGATCTAACCCTTGCATGCCCGGATGGCCACGGCCCGGATGAAGAGGTTTTTAGCCGGGCGCAAAAAGAGACATCATCGAAGGTGGTTCTTGTTTCGGATCCTTTTGAAGCGGTAAAGGATGCTGATGTGATCAGTACGGACACCTGGGTCAGTATGGGGCAGGAGGCGGAACGTCAGGAGAGGCTTGATGCTTTTAAGGGATTTCAGGTAAACGAGAAACTTATTGCGGCATCAAAAAAAGATGTAATGGTGATGCACTGTCTGCCTGCTCATCGGGGTGAGGAGATTACAGACGGCGTGCTTGACGGTAAAAATTCAGTGGTGTTTGATCAGGCGGAGAATCGGCTGCATGCCCAGAAAGCAGTGCTTGAAATACTGATGGGAAACAGGACGGCTTCGTAAAAAGTCCATCTGCTGTGTTGCGTCCCGCCATGGCGGGATCATTGCAGCGTACAACTGAATACGCCTCATTCCTTCAGATTTGCGCGCCTTGCAGCTGAAGCATTTTACAAAGCCGATTGTTTTTTTCTGTTTAGAAAAGAATTAATATTATAAAATCTAGAAAAGTTTCAGGAGAGTAAAATGAGTGATATTAAAAAAGTAGTGCTTGCCTATTCCGGAGGTCTTGATACCTCGGTTATTTTAAAATGGCTGAAAGAGACCTATAGCTGTGAGGTAATCGCTTTTGCTGCTGATCTGGGCCAGGGAAAAGAACTGGACGGTCTTGAGGAAAAAGCAATTGGCACCGGTGCCAGCAAAGTTTATGTGGAGGATCTTCGTGAAGAGTTTGTGAAAGACTATATTTTTCCCATGTTTCGGGCCAATGCCATCTATGAGGGGTCCTATCTTTTGGGGACGTCGATCGCAAGACCGCTGATTGCAAAAAAACAGATTGAGATAGCTGTAAAAGAGGGGGCCGATACGGTTTCTCATGGTTCAACCGGAAAAGGAAATGATCAGGTGCGTTTTGAGCTTTCATATCTTGCGCTTAATCCGGGCATCAAGATCATCGCGCCCTGGAGAGATTCAAAATGGGATCTTACCTCACGGAATAAAATGATTGAATACGCAGCTAAATATAATATACCTGTTCCGGTAACAGCTGAAAAACCGTATTCCAGTGACCGCAACATGCTTCATATCAGTTTTGAAGGCGGTATCCTGGAAGATCCATGGACAGAGCCTGAAGAGGATATGTTTGTTATGAGTGTATCTCCTGAAAATGCGCCGGATAAACCCGCCTATGTTGAAATTGAATTTGAGCAGGGAGATCCTGTTGCTATAAACGGTGAAAAGATGAGTCCGGCAGTACTTTTTGAAAGACTCAATGTGCTTGGCGGTGAAAACGGTATCGGCAGGGTAGATCTTGTTGAAAACCGGTACGTGGGGATGAAGTCCCGCGGTGTGTATGAGACCCCCGGCGGAACAGTGCTCTATGCTGCACACCGGGCAATGGAATCTTTGACCCTTGACCGCGAGGTTCTGCACCTTAAGGACGGTATGGTACCTAAATATTCTGAGCTGGTCTACAACGGCTACTGGTTTGCTCCGGAACGCGAAATTATGCAGACAGCCATAGATGAGACCCAGAAAAATGTTACCGGTACGGTCAGAATGAAACTTTACAAGGGCAACTGTCTTGTTGTGGGAAGGAAGTCTCCGTACAGTCTTTACCTTGAGGATCTGGCTACCTTTGATGAAGATTCAGTATACACCCAGTCAGACGCAGATGGCTTTATCCGCTTAAATGCACTGCGCCTTCGCGTAGGGACTTTATGCAGAGAGGGTAGAAAATGAAAAAAAAGAAGCTCTGGGGGGGGAGGTTCGAAAAGGCGACAGACAGCCTGGTAGAAGAATTTACCGAGTCTATTTCTTTTGACAGTATCCTTTATAAATATGACATTATGGGAAGTATTGCCCATTGCAGGATGCTTGCAAAACAAAAAATCATTGCAGTTAAAGATTCGAAGGCAATCATCAAAGCGTTAAAGGAGATCGAAAAAGAGATCGAAAGCGGCAAAGTTAAGCTTGATCCAAAGTTTGAAGATATTCACATGCTTATTGAATCAAGTCTTATAAAAAAGATCGGTCCCGCCGGCGGAAAGCTTCATACGGCCAGAAGCCGCAACGATCAGGTCGCACTTGATGTGAATCTTTACTTAAGGGACGTCATAAAGGACGTCCTTTGTCTTATCAAAAAAGTAAGGCTTGAGCTTGTAGACCTTGCGGAAAAGAACATGGATGTGATCATGCCCGGTTTTACTCACCTTCAGCATGCGCAGCCGGTTCTTTTTGCTCATCATCTAATGGCATACGGTGAGATGTTTAAGAGAGATGCCGAACGGATGGAGTCGTGTTACGGACGTGTAAATAGAATGCCGCTGGGCGCCGGGGCTCTGGCGGGAACGCCTTATCCGGTTGACCGGCAGTATGTGGCAGAGCTCCTTGACTATCCCTGTGTAACAGAAAACAGCATGGATACAGTTTCAGACAGAGACAGCCTGATAGAGTTCTGCAGCGCATCCGCAATACTCATGATGCATTTCAGCCGTTTTTGTGAAGAACTTATTTTGTGGTCTTCTCCCGAGTTTCAGTTTGTTGAGATATCTGATTCTTTCTGTACCGGCAGCAGCATCATGCCGCAGAAAAAAAATCCTGATATTCCTGAGCTGATGCGCGGAAAGACCGGGCGTGTATATGGGAACCTTGTGTCCCTTTTGACCCTTATGAAGTCTTTGCCCATGGCGTACAACAGGGATCTGCAGGAAGACAAACAGCCGCTTTTTGATACGGCGGATACGGTGAAAAAATGTCTCCGTGTTTTTTCTGCCATGCTACCTGAAGTAAAGGTCAATAGCCGTGAAATGTTAAAAGCAGCAGAAAACGGGTTTCTAACCGCAACAGATCTTGCGGATTATCTGGTGAAAAAGGGGCTGCCGTTCAGGACTGCTCATGAAATCGTCGGGCGTATCGTCGGTTTTTGTGTCCGCAGGGGAAAGACCCTTGAATCGCTTACAATTGCCGAGTTTAAGACATTTAGTCCTGAAATAGGAAAAGACGCACTCCCCGGTCTGTCGCTTTCTGCTTCTGTGAACAGCCGGAAAAGCAAGGGCGGCACAGGGGTCACTGAGGTAAGAAAGGCTGTAACAAAAGCTAAAAAAGAGTTAACTCAAAAGAGTAATCAATCACGATGACGGGCGCATCATTTAAAACAGTATTGGTTTTATCGGTTTTTTGTATTTTTTCTGTCTCGTGCGGAATAAAGGCAGGGCCGTATCTTCCGATTCAGATACTTCCAAAACCGGTAAAAAATCTTCAGGTGTTTGCACGGTCAGAAGGGGTTTTCCTCAGATGGCGGGCACCGCCTGAGAACACGAACGATACGCCTCTTTTAAATCTTGGAGGGACCCGGATATTCAGGGCAGAGACGGAATTTGAAAATATATGCTTAAGCTGTCCAAGGGATTTCAGACAGATATTTGATTATGTTCATGCGGGAGCGAAAAATAAGGTTCCTGAAAGAACAAAACTTTTTTATAAAGACAGTGCGCTGCAGTTTAAGAATATGTATACCTACCGGCTGCAGTCTTATAATGAAAACGGAGATGCCGGTGGTTTGTCAAAGGCTATTGATGTTTTCTGGGACGCGCCTCCGTTAAAACCGGTGAAGGTAACGGCAGAAAAAAACGGAAGGCTGACAACTGTGTCGTGGGATTCTCCACTGACGTATGAGGATGGAACACATGCTGATGAACTTGTTGGCTTTAATCTTTACCGGTCTGAAAAAGAGGGTGTGGAGTCGCTTTTTCCGTTAAACAGTGAAGTGATCAGGGAGACAGCCGTAGAGGATATTCCGCCTAAAGATGATACGGTCTATTATTACAGTGTCAGGGCGGTAAGACAGGTTAAAGATAGCCGGGTTGAAAGTGTTTCTTCCCGTCCAGTGACTGTTTCATATATGGATATTACGCCGCCCGGTATTCCAAAAGGACTTGCTGCGATCCCTGTTGATGAGGGCGTGCTTTTAAAATGGGTACCCAAAGCGGAAAAAGATTTTTCCGGTTTTAATGTTTACCGGAAAACCGGTAAGGAAACGGCATTTGTTAAGATGAACCGTCAACTGATAAAGTCAAGCTCGTGGACGGACGTGTCTGCTGATATTAAACATAGATACATTTATGCTGTTACTTCTATTGATTCTTCAGCGGCTGCCAATGAAAGTGCTTTTTCAGAACCGGCAGCAGTATTTTACATCTTAAAGTAATGGGTTTACCCCCCCTTTTTTAGCTCTTTTTTGATTTGAATCTGAATGCGCAAAACGGTATAAAAGGAGACAGCTTAGGATATGAACGAATTTAAATATCGCGGAGATGAACTCTATTGTGAAAATGTGCTTGTGAGAGGTGTGGCAGCAGGTGCCGGTACGCCTTTTTATCTTTACAGTCAGAAGACCCTTGAAAACCATTTTCTGGCTTTTGATTCTGCTTTTAATGCTGTGCCGCATATGACCTGTTATTCAGTTAAAGCAAATTCAAATCTTTCACTGATAAAGCTTTTTTCGGATCTTGGCAGCGGTCTTGATGTTGTGTCCGGCGGTGAGATATTCAGGGCCTTAAGGGCCGAGGTGTCCCCTGAAAAGATCGTTTATTCAGGGGTGGGGAAAACAAGGGCGGAGATAGAGTATGCTCTTGATTTTAATATCCTGATGTTTAATGTTGAATCTCCTCAGGAACTGGACCTTATTGACAGTGTGGCTAAGGGCATGGGAAAGAAAGCCAGAGTCGCGCTCAGGGTAAATCCTGATGTTGATCCGAAAACACATCCCTATATCTCAACCGGACTTAAGGAAAATAAATTTGGTATCCGGATAGAAGATGCAATGGATGAGTACAAAAGGGCTGCCCGGATGAAAAATATTGAGGTGGCCGGTGTGGACTGTCATATTGGTTCACAGCTTACAGAGACCGGACCTTTTGTGGACGCAATTGCCAAGGTGAAGGGGTTTGTGGGTGCATTGATCAAGGAGGGAATGGATATACGCTATCTTGATATCGGCGGCGGTCTTGGGATTACCTATGATAAGGAAATTCCTCCGAGTCCTGAAGAATATGCTGACGCGGTCATTGAAGGGATAGGAACTCTCCCTTGTACTTTAATTTTGGAGCCGGGAAGGGTTATCGTCGGGAATGCCGGGATGCTGGTGACCCGTGTTCTTTACACAAAAAAGGCAGAGGAAAAGAACTTTATTATTGTTGATGCGGGAATGAATGATCTTGTGAGGCCGAGTCTTTATGGTGCATATCAGGGGATACTACCTGTAAATAAAAAAGAAGGAAAGAAGATCATTGCAGACATCGTCGGCCCGATATGTGAAACAGGTGATTTCCTGGCAAAGGGACGGGAAATGCCCGATTTTGAACAGGATGATTATATTGCCGTGAAAAGTGCGGGGGCCTATGGTTTCACCATGTCTTCTAATTATAATTCAAGACCAAAAATCGCAGAGGTCCTGGTCAACGGAGCAGAATATTTCATCGTGAGAGAGCGGGAGACCTATGAGGACCTGATCAGGCATGAGGAGGTGCCCGTTCATCTGAAAAAAGCGGGGGAGTAGATATTGAAAGGTTATACGGTTTTCTGGAAAAGCAGGGAGTCGAAAGCAAACAGTGAAACAAATTCGGAATCTGGAATCTGGAATGCGGATTGACGAGTAACCTTAATAAGGATTAATTGAAACGCGAAAAGGCCGGGAAGTTATAAAGAATTATGAATTACGGGTTGAGACCTTACAATGATTAAAATACCTTTTTACAAGATGAGCGGAAGCGGAAATGATTTTATTGTTATAGATAACCGAAAAGGTGTCTATAATCAATTACGGACATCCGAGTTTGCTGCAGCTGTATGCAGGCGCAGTATATCAATAGGTGCAGACGGACTTATTTTTATTGAAAACTCTGACAGCTGTGATTTTGTATGGCGTTTTTACAACTCAGACGGAAGTGCGGCTGAGATGTGCGGTAATGGCGCCAGGTGTGCGGCAAGGTTTGCAGTTTTAAACGGTATTGCCGGAACCCCTATGGCCTTTGAGACTGTTGCCGGAACAATAACCGCAGAGGTGAAGGGTTCAACTGTTAAGATCCGTCTGCCGGAGCCCGGTGCAATGGAAACCGGTATTAAACTGGATGTGGATGGCGACAGTATAAACCTCAGCACAATCAATACAGGGGTGCCCCACGCAATCGTTTTTGTAGAGGATGTTGAATCTGTTAAGGTTAAGGAACTCGGAAAAAAAATAAGATTTCATGAAAATTTTCAGCCGGCAGGAACAAATGCTAATTTTATTTCTATCGGCAGTGATAATGTTGTAAATATAAGGACTTATGAGCGCGGTGTGGAAGACGAAACTCTTGCCTGCGGAACCGGTGCGGTGGCTGCAGCGCTTGTTGCGGTTGCCATGGGGAAAGCATCGTCTCCGGTAAAAGTTAAAACCCGCAGCAATGAGATCCTTAATGTTTTTGCGAATGAGAATTTGCCGCCTTTTAAGGAAGTTTATCTCGAGGGGGGGGCACGGGTAGTTTCTGAAGGGGAGATCTGGGATGAGGCATATACATCATGAAATCTGATGTTTTTATAGTTAATTTAAGGAGATAAAATATGTTTGAAGGATCAATGGTTGCACTGATAACGCCTTTTAAGGATGGAAAGATCGATGAGGAAGGCTTGCGCAGGCTTGTTGCCTTTCAGATCGAGAATGGTACGGATGTTCTCTGTCCGTGCGGTACCACAGGAGAGTCTGCCACTCTTTCAAATGATGAACACCACCGAGTGGTTGAGATTGTCGTTGATGCTGCACAGGGCAGGGTTCCTGTTATGGCCGGAACAGGTTCAAACAGTACGGAAGAAGCACTTGACCTTACTGCCGCCGCAAAAAAAGCGGGCGCAGCAGGCGCTTTGCTTATTACGCCCTACTATAACAAACCTACCCAGGAGGGTTTGTACTTTCATTTTGAAGAGATCTCCAAAAACGTTGATATTCCAATTGTACTTTATAACGTGCCGTCCAGAACAGGCGTCAATATGCTTCCGGAGACGGTTGAGCGGTTGGCAAAAATAGAAAATATTGTCGGGATCAAAGAAGCCAGCGGATCAATCGCTCAGGGAAGTGATATCATAAACAGATGCGGTGAAGGATTTGATGTTATTTCAGGAGATGATCCTAATGCTCTTCCCCTGATGGCTGTCGGCGGAAAGGGTGTTATTTCAGTTACCGCAAATATCGCGCCTAAAGAAGTTTCGTCAATGGTACATGCATTTATGGAAGGCAGACTTGAAGATGCAAAAAAGATCCATCACAGGCTTTTTAATCTTCATGAATCAATGTTTATTCAGACAAATCCAATTCCGGTAAAAGCAGCCGCTGCAATGATGGGGCTGGTATCCGGGGAAGTCAGGCTCCCTTTATGCGGGATGCCTGAATCATTTGACGTGAAGCTGAAAGAGGTTTTGAAGTCATATTCCCTTGTTGATTAATAACTTGAGTGAAAGGAAAGAACCATGACACAAAATTTAAAAAATAAACTGATTGTTTTTATGCTGATTGTTTTTTTTGCAGTCTTAATTCCGGTCATTTCTTTTGCAGAAGATAAAAAAGAGGATAAGCTGCTTGCTGTTGTGGGAAATAAAAAAATCATGCAGTCTGATGTTCTTGCGAAAATTGAGATGATGCCGCCCCAGTTTAAATCGCGTTATCAATCTGAGGAAGCCAGAAAAACACTTCTTGACCAGACCATTAAATTTTCCCTTCTTTCTCAGGAAGCTCGCAGGCTCGGTATTGATCAGCAGGCGGAAGTTAAAAACAGGGTGGAAGAAATTGTAAATAATATTATTATCCAGGAGCTTACCAAACAGGAGGTGTCCGGTAAAATAACTGTATCTGATGAAGATATGGAAGAATATTACAATGCGAATGTTAACAAATTTACCCTGCCTGAAAAAGTCAAGGTAAGTCTGATCTTTATTGAAGTCAAAGATGATACTGCCGCTGTTAAGAAGGAAAAGAAGGTTAAGGCGGAAAAAATTCTTGCAAGGCTTAAAAAGGGCGAAAAAATAGCGGCCCTGGCAAAACAGCTTTCAGATGATGTGAGAACAAAAAAGCGCAAAGGAACAACCGGTTTTTTTGCTAAAGGCAGACGGCTGAATTCCTATGGACAGGCCTTTGAAAATAAAGCGTTTTCTTTGAAGCCGGGTGAGTTAAGTGATGTTGTGGAATCAAAAGGCGGTTTCTATATACTGCAGCTTGCGAAGAAAAAGGCGGGGAAAAAACAGATGCTGGATGAAGTGAAGCCCAGGATCGAAAGAAGCTTAAAACAGGCAAAACAGAAAGAAACCTATGATACGTACCTTGAAAGTTTAAAGAAAAAATATCCTATTAAGATCATGGACTAGGAATTCAATAGAATCTTAAAAAGGCGGGTTTTAAAAACCCGCCTTTTTTATGGTTATGATTTGTTGAAATTACTTTTTCACGGCTTTTGTTAGAACCCGTATTTCAGCTTAGGAGTTGCATTTTTAATGCTTCTCATTGATTTCGTGTCATCATTAAAAACGATTTCCAGCTTGTAGTAAAATCTCTTTCTGTTGGGCAGCCATTTGTCGATATATTCGGTCGATGTTAGAAGCGATGTGTTTATTTTTTCATAAGTACCGTTTTGTTCATTACATCTATAGAGGTTATATCCACATAGGTATTTTCTTAAGGTGATTCCTCACCGTAAGAAATGTCTATTTCATTAGACATGACCTGAATCTTTGCCATGGTGGAATTGTTAAAGTCTACAATGTGTAAAAGAGCGCCGGCGATACCGAAGTTTCCGCCGTCATCAAGATAGTCCTGAAGCACGGAAACGGCTTCGTCAAGGGTTGATGCCTGCTCCATTATTTCTCTTAGCATAAAGTTGATCGGCATTCCTGTTTATCTTTCAGCATGATATCGGCTGAAGAGGTCCTGCCGATAATAAGACTGTCCCTTTTGATCTTGAACCGTTTACCAAGATCATTGCCCTTCATTACGATCAGGTTGGCAAAGCTTTTTTTCAGATCATTAAAATTAGCTTTAGAGCAGATGATGGTCGCATCATTTTCATATGTTGTGTCAGGAGCCATTTTTTAACTTTTATTTATGGGAGACTGTTCTTGCGATTTTTGTCTGTAATATTTTTTTGCATATTTTTTTATATATATCAAGAGTTTACTCGTTATTTTTATAGAGCCTTTTTAATTGATTTTGACACGCAGCTATGGTTAGATTTCTGCTTATTTAAAATATGATAGATATGGAACTGAATATGAATATTAATGAGTTTAGAAAATTGCCAGTAATGGGCATATTAAGAGGTATTGATGCTTCCATGATCTCACCTCTTTGTGAGGCAATAATTTCGTCCGGCCTTAAGACAGTCGAGATTACGATGAATACTTGCGGTGCTCCTGATCTTATACGGCAGATGAAGGATGCTGCCGGAGGACGTTTAATGATTGGGGCGGGAACGGTTCTGTCTATGGACGATTTGCATTCGGCTCTTGAAGCGGGCGCAACTTTTATTGTGATGCCCACACTGGTGCATGATGTTACCCGGTACTGCTGTAAAAACAATATACCTGTTTTTCCAGGAGCCTTAACCCCGCAGGAAATATATGATGCGTGGTGTGCCGGCGCAACAATGGTAAAAGTTTTTCCAGTCAAGTTTTTCGGTCCTTCATATCTCGGAGAGGTGAAAGGCCCGTTTCAGGATATCGAGCTGCTTGCCTGCGGAGGGGTTAGTGATAAAAATATTAAAACATGTTTTTCAGTCGGTGCTTCTGCAATATCCTTTGGCGGAAGCATATTTAAAAGAGAATGGCTCGAAAAAGGTGAGTTTGACAAGATAAGGCAGGCGATTGTGAAATTAATATATGCTTTTCAAAATGTGCGGCAGGTGTGAACAGTAAAAGTTAAAGGCAGTTAAAATTCAACAGCTAATGGCAAAGTTTCCTTAAAAGACGTTTCTCCGTCGTAAAAAACATCAAAAGCTTGAAGTTTGGTCTCTTAGCCCTGCTACTGATGGTTTTAGTCTTGACACCCTCCCAGACCTTTTTTATACTCAATAAACGTGATGTGCACTGCCGTTATATTCTGCCAAATACCCTTTACGCTCTGGAGCGGATAAATGTCAAAAGAATTTGAGAATCTTACTGTTGAAGAAATAGGATCCAGGATAAAGGAAATCTTGTTTGATCGGCGTACCGGCCTGAAGATAACATCAACTCTTTTCTCCAGCTATTATCCTCAGGGAACAAAAACTTTTCGTGAAGATGATCCCTGCTGTGTGGTGTCCTTTTCCATGATGGATCCGCATCCCTGGGACTTTGATGTCAAAGAGCACAGGATCATAATGCCGAATCCCATGAAAATAAGTGAGGAATACAAAAAAAAATATGATTCTGCTGTCCGTGACAACAAAGCTCTGATTGAAAAACTTGCGCCGAAGGGGGCAGCCTCAGAGTCAAATGAATATGTAGAGAGCCTTAAACAGTCCCTGGAAGATGAAAAGAAAAATTTTAAATTGATCCTTGATTTTACAGGAGATTCTTTTAAAGAGATAAACAGCCTTTTAAACGGTGAGGGGTTTGTAAAGTCTAAAAGTTTAATAAAGGGTAAGGCTGATACTATTGAATATGAACGCGGGATGTAGCTGAAAAAAAGGGCCTTTACGGCCCTTTTTCATGTTTGAAGATCATTTGTACCAGCTTGAATATTTCACATAGCTGTTTGCTATTCTCTCGATCTGGCCTTTAGACAGGTCATCGCTTATTTCTTTTATCTTTTTTGCCGGTGCGCCTGCGTAAACACTGTTGGGTTCCAGAACGGATTTTTGCAGGACCACAGATCCGGATGCGATTATCGTGTTGCTCTCAACAACGGCGTCATCCATTACGATTGCTCCCATGCCGATAAGAACATTATCTTTTAGGGTGCATCCATGGACGACTGCATTATGTGCGATAGATACATTGTTTCCGATGTTTGTCGGTGATTTCTGATACGTCCCGTGTATGACGGCGTTATCCTGTATATTTACTTTATTTCCGATACGGATGTAATGGACATCACCTCTTACGACAGCGCTGAACCATACCGAGCAGTCATCTCCCATGATAACATCTCCAATAATTGAGGCGTTTTCAGCCAGGAAACAGTTGTCGCCGAATTGGGGGGTCTTGTTATTTAGAGTTTTTATTAATGCCATCTGATTTCCCTTCTATTTAAGTTCTTTAAAAGTATAAATAAATGTCTTTTTTTCGTCAAGATATACCTTCTTAAAATTTTAAAACAGGTCTTAAAACAAAGATTCCTGAGATATAACAAATAGCCGGTGCCTGTCAGGTTCTGATTTTTGTTGAAAATTGTTCCGTTATTTAATATTGTTCAAGAAAAGCAAATAACTTTATTTATAAATGAGGTTTGAAATGGCAGAAGAAAAAGAATTAAACAAAATGGACGAATTTGCTTTAAATGTCCTTAAGGCAGAGAACCGGTACTACCAGGAGGTGACAATCACAAAGATCAACGGAGAATGTCCTTACGGTCATCGGGAGGGCGACAGATTTAAGGTGACCTGCATGAACAGCGATTCTATCTGCGGATCGCTGTTAAAATCCATATTTCATTCTGTTATTGTTAAACATTACGGCGGCAGTATGATCTGGGAAAATAAAAAAGGGATTATTAAATCTTCCTGTCTTGAGGACGGAAAAGTAGAGGTGGAAATTAAAAGAGTGGAAAGAAATGAGAATGTTCTTTTAAAGATGCCGCTTAAGACTGTTGATATGACAAACAAAGGTTATCCGGCTCTGGATAAATACAGGCTTTTTGTGGAGGTCCGAGATATTGCTATGAACTGTTACTGGGGGCATAAGATCGGTGATATTTTTGAGGTGGATCCGTTTAATGTGGGAGGCGCATGCAGTTTTCTATATTCACAGCTCTATCCCTATATGCATGTACTTTTATCCGGTGCTTCTCCTCCCTGGGCTTTTGAAGAGAAAACAGTTCTTGGTGAATGTCCGGATACATATGACCGACTGTGCTACAGGCTGTTTTTAAAGGACAGGTAGTTTAGAGCCTGTCCCAATTTTGCTTATTTCAAGTTTTAATGGACAGACAGGCAAT